>NZ_JBLWEP010000038.1:0-17158 GCF_048287355.1 Candidatus Electronema sp. TJ | reverse complement strand
TCAAACACATGCTTGGCGCAGCCATTCGACGCAGAGACAGGTATGCAAGAGGTCTATTAAAAAAAAGCGGCAGACTCCCCTTGCTGGGAAGTCTGCCGCTTTGTTGCTCAGGCAGTTTGGCTGCTGAGGCTGAGACGGTTTACATCATGCCGCCCATGCCGCCGCCCATGCCGCCCATGCCGCCGCCCATGCCACCCATGCCGCCGCCAGCCGCGCCTTCCTTCTCCGGCTCTTCAGCGATCATGCACTCGGTGGTCAGCAGCATTCCAGAAACGGAAGCCGCATTCTGGAGCGCGGTGCGGGAAACCTTGGCCGGGTCAATGACACCGTCGGCAACCAAGTCGCCATACTGCTCGGTGGCGGCGTTGAAGCCGTGGGAGCCTGCCATGGCCTTTACCTTCTCGACAACGACAGAACCTTCCAGACCGGCGTTGGCGGCGATCATGCGCACCGGCTCTTCCAGAGCGCGGATGATGATCTGCTTGCCCAGCTTCTGCTCGCCTTCGAGCTTCAGGGCCTCAACGGCCTTGATGCAGCGGATGAAGGCCACGCCGCCGCCAGGAACCACGCCTTCTTCTACTGCGGCGCGGGTGGCGTTGAGCGCATCCTCAACACGGGCCTTCTTCTCCTTCATCTCCACTTCGGTGGCTGCGCCGACATTGATCACGGCCACGCCGCCGATCAGTTTGGCCAGACGCTCTTGCAGCTTCTCGCGGTCGTAGTCAGAGGTGGACTCATCGATCTGGGCGCGGATCTGCTTCACGCGGGCAGCCAGCTTGTCCTTGTCGCCGTCGCCGTCAATGATGGTGCTGTTGTCCTTGTCAATCACCACGCGCTTGGCAGTGCCGAGGTCGTTGAGGGTGACGTTCTCCAGTTTGATGCCCAGATCTTCGGTGATGACTTGGCCGCCGGTGAGGATGGCGATGTCCTCCAGCATGGCCTTGCGGCGGTCGCCGAAGCCAGGAGCCTTGACTGCGGCCACATTCAGGGTGCCGCGCAGCTTGTTGACAACCAAAGTTGCCAGCGCCTCGCCGTCCACATCTTCAGCAATGATCAGCAGCGGCTTGCCCATCTTGGCGACCTGCTCAAGGATCGGCAGCATGTCCTTCATGCTGGAGATTTTCTTCTCGTTGATGAGGATGAGCGGGTTGCTCATGCTGACTTCCATCCGCTCCGCATCGGTGACGAAGTACGGGGACAGGTAGCCACGGTCAAACTGCATGCCCTCGACCACATCCAAGGAGGTCTCCATGGACTTGGCTTCCTCAACCGTGATCACGCCCTCTTTGCCAACCTTGTCCATGGCCTCGGCAATGATGTTGCCGATGGTCTTGTCGTTGTTGGCGGAGATGGTGCCGACCTGAGCGATCTCGCTCTGCTCTTTGGTCGGCTTGGAGATGCTCTTCAGCTCGGCGACAACTGCTTCAACTGCCGCGTCAATGCCGCGCTTGATCTCCATCGGGTTCGCGCCAGCAGCAACCATCTTCACGCCCTCGGTGTAGATGGCCTGAGCCAGAACGGTGGCGGTGGTGGTGCCGTCGCCGGCCACGTCAGAGGTCTTGGAGGCAACCTCCTTCACCATCTGCGCGCCCATGTTCTCGAACTTGTCCTTCAGCTGAATCTCTTTGGCAACAGTCACGCCGTCTTTGGTGATGACCGGCGAACCGAAGGACTTCTCAATCAGGACGTTGCGGCCTTTCGGGCCGAGGGTGACTTTCACGGCGTTGGCCAAGGTGTTGACACCGTTCAGCATGGACTCGCGGGCCTTGGCTCCGTACTTCAGCTCTTTGGAAGACATTGCACTTCACTCCTTGTATAGCGTTGAGCGTTGATGACGTTTGATTGAACAGCAGGCGGGGACGCGCTTATTCCTCGATGATGCCGAGGATGTCCTCCTCGCGCATGATCAGGTATTTCTCGCTGCCGATCTTCACATCGGTGCCGCCGTATTTGGAGAACAGCACCCGGTCGCCAGCCTTGACATCCATAGTGATCCGCTGGCCGGCATCATTCCGCTTGCCTGCGCCGACAGCAATCACTTTGCCCTCAGCGGGTTTCTCTTTGGCAGAGTCGGGGATGATGATGCCGCCTGCGGTTTTTTCCTCTTCCTCCAGTCTCTTGACCAGAATACGGTCATTCAGCGGACGGATGTTCATGGAATGATCCTCCTGTTGCAGAATTTGTGTTGTGATGTTTCTGAGGCCGGAATTCTCCGGCTCACATGTGCTGATTCGGACAGGAGCAAGTTCCTGTCAGCTTGACTGGCCAAACAATAGGAACAGGCCGGAGAAAATCAAGGGGAGAGGGTCAGAAAAAAATATTTTTATCGGTTCAGCCTGAAATAAAACGAAAAATTAAAGCTGATCAGTCTTGGTCCAAACATTGATTGCGTCCAGCTGCTTCGTCTGCGGCATGAAATTGGGAGGAGCGAAAAAACAGCGGCTGCGAGAGGAGGAGAGAAAAATCTGCCGCAGCCGCTGAGGAGAAAGCTTGCGCTGTCACTGTTTTCTTTGCTTTGGCCGGGAAAACTTTGCAAACGGACTCTCCGGGGCCTTGCGGCCCCGGATTTTTCAGTTCTTTCCCACGCTTCGAGGCTGACTTGAAGAGAGGATGATCAAACTTGTCCTGCACTGCGTTGGCACGGCGAGCGCAAGCTTGTGCCGGATGAAAGGGGGGCTTTAGTTCTGCTCCGCCGCCGACAACATATGGATTGCAAGTTCCTGCCATCGACTCGGCAGTTTCATCCGGCCTTCGCTTAATCACAAGTAAACCATATTTTTTCCGCCCGGACAATGAGGCGAACAGCTCATTTTGCTGAGCAAGCTGCCCGGCTGCCGGGCGGAAGCCTCAGCCGCCGTTCTTCTCCAGCACCGTGTCCCTGCCGAACTGCGCGTCGTTCTTGTCCGGGAAATCCGTGATGCAATGCAGGCCGCGCGACTCCTGCCGCAGGGCTGCGCTGCGGATGATCAGCTCGGCGATCAAAACAATGTTGCGCAGCTCGATCAAATCCGGCGTGAGCAGGTAGTTATGGAAATGCTCTGTGGTTTCGGCGAGGATCGGCGCGAGCTGCCGGGCCGCGAGCTGGAGCCGCTTCTGGCTGCGGACGATGCCGACATAATCCCACATCAGCTGCCGCACCTGATCCCAGTTATGGCTGATCAGCACGTTTTCCTCGATGGAGCGGGCAAAGCCGGTGCGCCAGACCTGCACGTTCGGCAGTGACTGCGCCTGCAGCTCCGGCCAGTTCTTCTGCGCCCATTGCGCAGCCCGATGGGCGAAGACCACCGCCTCCAAGAGCGAGTTGCTGGCCAGCCGGTTCGCGCCGTGCAGGCCGGTGCAGGCGGTCTCTCCCAAGGCTAAAAGATTGCCCACCGTGCTCCGTCCCCATTCGTCTGTCCGCACGCCGCCGCACATGTAATGCGCCGCAGGCACCACCGGAATCGGCTGGCTGCTGATATCCACCCCATATTTCAGGCAGGTGCTGTAAATATTGGGGAACCGCTGCTGAAGGAAATCGCGGCCCTTGTGGCTGATGTCAAGATAGACACAGTCCGCGCCGCTCTTCTTCATCTCCGCGTCAATACCCCGCGCCACCGCGTCCCGCGTGGCCAAGTCGCCCCGGCGGTCATAGTGCCGCATAAAGGGCTGGCCCTGCTCGTTGAGCAGAACGCCGCCCTCGCCGCGCACCGCCTCGGAGATGAGGAAGTTCTTGACATAGCGGTTGAAGAAACAGGTGGGATGAAACTGAACAAACTCCAGATTGGCCACCTGCGCCCCGGCCCGCCAGGCCATGACCACGCCGTCGCCGGTGGCGATGTCCGGGTTGGTGGTGTAGCGGTAGACCTTGCCGCAGCCGCCGCTGCACAGCACCGTGACTTTCGCCCGCCATGTTTCGACCTCGCCTGTGCCGCGATTAAGCACATATGCGCCAAGGCAGCGGTCATTGCCCTCTTTTCGGCCCGTGACCTTGGACTCGATGAGCAGATCAATGGCCATGTGGTCTTCCAGCACCTCAATCTGCGGATTGGCATAGACCTGAGCAAGCAGGGCTGTCTCGATCTCCCGGCCAGTCAGGTCTTTGGCGTGCGCCACCCGCCGCGCCGAATGACCGCCTTCCATGCCGAGATCAAAATCCTCGCCGCTTCCGCCGCGCTGAAAGTTCACGCCAAGCGCGGCCAGCTCGCGCACCCGGTCCGGGCCTTCGGTCACGACAAGGCGGACAATGTCCTCGTGACACAGCCCGTCGCCGGAAATGAGCGTGTCGCTGATGTGATCCTCCAGCCGGTCTTCGGCGGAAAGAACAGCGGCAATGCCGCCTTGCGCCAGATTGGTGGCGGTGTCCGCCTTTTTCTTTTTGGTGATCAGGACAACGCGGGCGAACGCCGCAGTCTTGAGGGCGAAAGACAGACCGGCCACGCCGCTGCCGATGATGAGAATGTCGGTGGTGAACATGTTGCTCAAGAAGCCTCCTGCGGCAGGATGAGGCGGAGAGGTGGCTGCGGCGGCCTGACATGCCGCAGGTCGGGCCGTATTTGTCTCATGTGAGGGCAGACATGCGGCTCGTCGGGCCTGACATGCCTCATGTCAGACCGTATCTGTCTCATGTGAGGCTTCATATGCCTCATGTCAAGCCGCACATACGCCATGTGCGGCCGTATCTGCCGCATGTCAAGGCCGACAGGGGACGATGCAGACCGTCGGCTCAGCTTCCTGCTCTGCCGCCGCCGCTCGGGTCACCAGCACCTTGTCCACGCGGCGGCCATCCATGTCCATCACTTCAAAACGCAGATCGCCCCATTCAAACCATTGCCCAGCCATAGGAATGCTCCGTATCTGGCTCATGACCAAGCCACCGACGGTCTGATAATGGCCGTGCTCCTCTTCCGGCAGCTTTTCCAGCTCAAAGATTTCCTTGAGTTCGTCAATCGACAGCAGACCGTCTAAAAGCCAGGAGCCGTCATCGCGCCGCACCGCCTGCGGCTCCGCAGGCCCGCCAGCAAGCGCGGACGGCACATAGCCGGTGATGTCCTCCAAAATGTCGTTGTGGGTGATCATGCCGTGGATGCCGCCGTACTCGTCAGCGATCAAGGCCAGATGCGTCCGCTGCTGCTTGAACAGCTCCAGCACTTTGAGTGCGCTCATGCTTTCCGGCACGAACAAGGGCGGCTGCAGCAGCACCTTCATATCCAGCGGCTGCCCGGACAGCATCTGATTGAGCATGTCCTTGGCCCGGACGATGCCCAGCACGTTGTCCAGACTGCCCTTGACCACAGGAAAGCGGGAATGCTGGCAGACCGCCACCTTGCGCCGGATGTCCTCCGGCGAGTCCTCGATGTCGAAGCAGACGATCTGGGTGCGCGGAGTCATGAACGCGCTGATCCGCCGCTCGTCCAGCTGGAGGACATTTTCGATCATGTCCTGCTCGCTCTCCTCGAACACCCCGCTTTCCGTGCCCTGCTCAATCAGGACTTTAAGCTCTTCCGGGGTGATGGACGGCTCGTCGGAAGGCTTGATCCGCAGCAGGCGGATGACAAGCTCGGTGGAAACACTGAGCAGCCGCACCGCAGGCCCGGCAGCGGCGGACAGAAGGCGCATCGGCCCGGCCATGGTCATGGCGATGCCTTCGGCGTTGTTCAGGGCCAGCCGCTTCGGCACCAGCTCGCCTATGATCAGCGAGCAATACGTGATGCAGAGCACGACGAGCACAACCGCCGCAGTCTCCGCATACGGCTCCAGCAGGGGAATCCAGCTGAGATAGGGGGCGAGCGTCTCGGCCAGCGTGGCTCCGCCGAACGCTCCCGCCAGAATGCCCACCAGCGTGATGCCGATCTGAACAGCGGCCAAGAACTGATTCGGATCGTTCGCCAAATCCAAGGCGGCGCGGGCTTTGGCATCGCCTGCCTCGGCGAGCTGCTGGAGTTTGGCCTTGCGGGCTGAGACCACAGCAATTTCCGCCATGGCAAACACGCCGTTGGCGACCAGCAGAAAAAAAATAATCAGAATTTCCCACCCTGAACCGCCCAAAGCGATTTTCCCTCCCATGCGCCTGAAGACTGCGGAAAAAAACGGCCTGCTGGCAGCCAGCAGGAAAAACTTGCTTGAAAATATAACAAGTTCTTGCATGGATGGCCAGAATAAATTCATCCCGCCGCCCCGGCACGCGCTGTCCGATTCTTGTTGACAGCCTTTCTCTGACCTGCTTACATTACCCCCTGACTGAGGCCGCCTCAGCGTGGATGAACTATCATAAACAGGAGATGCGGCAATGCGGAAAAAAATCGCGATTCGCAAGACCCCGTTCGTGCTGCTGGTCTTTTTCCTGCTGCTTTGGCTGGCCGGAGTGACGCTGAACGAGCCGGCGCGGGTGCTGGAGCAGGCCAAATCCATCTGCCTGAGCTGCATCGGCATAGGATGACAAGTCATGGAACGTGCGCGGAAGTGGGTGCAGGGGGTCTGGTTTTTCTTGGTCAACGGCTACATGGCCTTCCCGTGGACCCGCACCATTTACAAGGGGCCGATGAAGGTGGTCTGCTCGCCAGGGCTGAACTGTTATTCCTGCCCTTCGTCCACCGCTTTCTGCCCGATGGGCAGCTTGCAGCAGCTCTTGGCCAACATCCGCAGCTCGATTGAGTTCGGCCAGTATTATCTCGGCTTCTTTGTCCTCGGCTCCATCGGCATGTTCGGCGCGGTCTTTGGCCGTTTCATCTGCGGCTGGGCCTGTCCCTTCGGCTTTTTTCAGGAGCTGCTACACAAGCTGCCTTCGCGCAAGTTTTCGATTCCTGCATCGCTGAACTGGCTGAAATACGCTGTCCTTGTTCTGCTGGTCATCGTTTTTCCGCTGATCTTTGTCAACAGCAGCGGCATGGGCCAGCCGTGGTTCTGCAAATATGTCTGCCCGGCAGGCACCTTTCAGGCAGGGATTCCGATGCTGATTCTTGATCCGAACCTGCGCGGCGCGGTGGGCTGGCTTTTTGTCAACAAATTGGCCATCGCCCTTGGCTTCACGGTCTGGTCGGTTTTCGCCTCGCGGCCATTCTGCCGCACCGCCTGCCCGCTGGGTGCCTTCTACGCCCTGTTCAGCCGCTGGCAGCTGATCCGGCTCCAGCTCAACGAGGAAAACTGCACTGGCTGCGAAGTCTGCCACCGGGTCTGTCCGGTGGAGATCAAATTCAATCAGACCCCCAACAGCTGCGAGTGCGTCAACTGCATGAAGTGCATGACCGAAGCCTGCGCCTTTGACGCGATTTCTGTGGAAGTCGCCGGTTTCCCGGTCTTTGGGCCTGATCTGGCCAAAACCAAAATCAGACCGAGCCTTTTTGACGGCACCCTGCGGAAACTGCGCAATAAGAATCCTTCCGCTTGAACCCTTATTTATCTAACGGAGCGCACATGAAGAAGAAATCATCCTGTCTCATCCTGCTGCTGTCCTTGGCCCTGCTGACGCTGCACACAGCAGCAGCCTTGGCGGAAATGGTTTCGGTCAGCCGCGAGAACGCGAAAATGCTGGCCGGGCCTGATGGAAAAAAAGCAAAGGTGCTGTGGACCCTGGGTAAGGGTTTTCCCTTGAAGGTGCTGAAGCGTTCCGGCAACTGGATTCAGGTCAAAGATTTTGAGAACTCCACCGGCTGGATTCACAAAACTGCGGCCAGCAAGGAAGGACACATGGTGGTCAAGACGCGGAAAAAGGTCAATCTCCGCAGCCAGCCAAGTCAAAAGGGCGGCGTGGTCGCCAAAGCCGGCTACGGCGTGGTCTTCAAAACGCTGGAAAAAAAGAAAGGCTGGGTCAAGGTCAAGCAGGACGGCGTGACCGGCTGGGTGAGTGACACTCTGCTCTGGGGTTTCTGAGGCGCGATGCGCACTGAGCTGCGGTTCATGGAAACACAAAAACCCGCTCCTGATGCAGGAGCGGGTTTTCAGTTCGTGGCGGAGAGAGAGGGATTTGAACCCTCGGCAGGAATTTAAGTCCCTGCACTCGCTTAGCAGGCGAGCACCATCGGCCTCTCGGTCATCTCTCCGGGATGCGCATCGTGTGTATGGCGGAGGAAGTAGGATTCGAACCCACGGTGCTTTCGCACAACGGTTTTCAAGACCGCCGCCTTCAACCGCTCGGCCATTCCTCCAGCTTCCCGCAGCAGAGGATATACCATGTTCAATATTTCTTGTCAACAATCTCTGTCTCTGATTCACTTATGAACGCTGAAGCGGGCGCAGTCTCGGCTGACCAGGCCATCGCCATGCAGGATCTTTCCTGCCTCTATGAAATCACAAGAAATCTTGCCGCAGCCACCGATTTGCAGGAGGCTTTGGACAAAGCGGTGGCCATCCTTGCGGCAATGAAAAAAATGGAGAACGGCACTGTGACCATCGTCAACCCGCTGACGCTGGAGCTGGAGATTGAAGTGGCTTGCGGCAGCACGGCGGCGGCGCGGAAAAAAGGAAAATACAAGCTTGGCGAAGGAATAACAGGCCGGGTGGTGGCGGGCGGCGAGCCGGTCTTTGTCCCCTGTATCGGCCAGGAGCCGCTGTTCCTCAACCGCACCGGGATGCGCAGCGAGGAGCAGAAGCGGAAAAGCTCCTTCATCTGCGTGCCGATCAAGGCCACGGTGGAGAACGAGGCCGCCCTGAGCGAGGGGCATGTCCGGGCGCAGAGCCGCTGCATCGGCGCACTTTCTGTGGACCGCTGCTACGGCCCAGACTTCGGCCAGCAGGCGGAGCAAGATCTGCGTTTTCTGACTATCGTCAGCGCCCTGATTGCGCAGACTGTCCACCGCATCCAGAGCGTCAGCCGGGAAAAGGATGCCCTGCGCCGCGAGAATCAGCAGCTCCGGCGCGAGCTGTCGGCCAAGAACCGGATTGAGGAGATCATCGGCAATTCCTCGCGGATGCAGGAAGTGTTCGCGATGGTGCATCGGGTGGCGAACTCCAACGCCACTGTGCTGCTGCGCGGGGAATCCGGCACCGGCAAATCTATGGTCGCCAAGGCGTTGCATCACAATTCAGGCCGGGCGAAGAAGCCCTTTGTCATCGTCAACTGCTCCGCCCTGCCGGAAACTTTGCTCGAAAGCGAGTTGTTCGGCCATGAGAAAGGTGCCTTCACCGGCGCGGTGGAGCGGAAAATGGGCCGTTTCGAGCAGGCTCAGGGCGGCACGCTCTTTCTCGATGAAATCGGCGAGATCAGCACCGCGGTGCAGGTCAAGCTGCTCAACGTGATTCAAGAGCGCACCTTCCAGCGGCTGGGCGGCGCGGAACTGATCAAGGCGGACATCCGTTTGGTTGCGGCCACCAACCGCGACTTGGAAGCGGCAGTGCGCGAAGGCCGCTTCCGCGAAGATTTCTACTACCGCCTCAATGTCTTCCCCATTTATCTGCCGCCTTTGCGCGAGCGGCGCACCGACATCCTCCTGCTCGCTGATTATTTCCTTGAGCAGTACAGCCGCGAGAATGGCAAGAAGATCGAGCGCATTTCCACATCCGCGATTGATCTGCTGATCAAATACCACTGGCCGGGCAATGTCCGCGAATTGCAGAACTGCATGGAACGCGCTGTCCTGATCTGCGATTCCAGCGCGATAACCTCAGTGCATCTGCCGCCGACCTTACAAAGCGCGGAAAGCGTGGGCGGCAGCTCCGGCAGTCCGCTTTCCTTCACTCAAGCAGTGGAGAACTTCGAGCGCGACCTGATCATCGAGGCCCTCAAGCAATGCAACGGCAACCAGACCAAGGCTGCGGAACGCTTGGAGACCAGCCTGCGGATCATCAATTACAAGATTCACAACTACGGGATTGATCCGAAGCAGTACAAGGTGAAGTGAGGGGAACGAAGGAAAGCATCATCTTGCATTTTTTTATCCGGCAGAGACAATATTGACTGAGGGACATATCCGGCAATATCCTTGTTATGCTAATAACAACTAACTTATATATGAAAGCTAAAGTTTATATCGAAACAAGCGTGGCAAGCTATCTTGCCGCCCGGATAAGCAGAGACCTGATTACCGCAGGTCATCAGCAGATAACACAGGCATGGTGGGATTTCAGACGGAAAAACTTCGAGTTATATGTTTCACAGCTTGTTATAAAGGAAGCGGGCAGAGGGGACAAGGAGGCAGCAGAGAGAAGATTATTCATCTTAAAGGATATTCCTTTACTTCAGCTTAATGATGAAGTGACTAATTTAACTGGGAAGATAATTTCTGAAAAAATAGTTCCTGAAAAATACGCCGAAGATGCCATTCATATTGCGATTGCGGCAATACATGGAATTGACTATCTGCTCACGTGGAATTGCAGGCACATAGCCAACGCCGAAATCAGAAAGAATATATCGGAACTTTGCGCTCGGTCTGAGTATAACATGCCGACAATATGTACGCCTGAAGAATTAATGGGAGAAATACTATGTGGAGAGACATGATAGTTGAGGAGATAAGAAAGGGAAGAGAAGAACATGCGGCGCAGTTCAATTATAATGTCAAGGCAATAGTTAAGGCTCTGCAAGAAGAGGAGCGGAAGAGCGGAAGAAAGATTGTTTCGTTTGCGGACAAATCTGATAAGAACACCGCAAAATCTCATTAACGCCTGACATTGCGCAGGCCCTGCGTGAGCTGGCACGTCAGCAGGGGACAAACGTTGCATTTCTTGCGCACAACACACTGCGGGAACAGCTGTTTCCAGCAGCATCGTATGTTATGCCGCCTATATTTCAGGCGGCCTGCCTATATTATAGCTGCCTTGCCTGTCCGACAGATGCGGCATCCCAAGTTTAAAATGCCCTGCACCAAATTTGGATTGAGCCGCAGGAAATATTGTTTGGCCCGCCTATATTATAGCTGCCTTGCCTGTCCGACAGATGGGGCATCCCAAGTTTGAAATGCCCCGCATCAAATTTGGATCGAGCCGCAGGAAATATTGTTTGGCCTGCCTATATTATGGATGCCTTACCTGTCCGACAGATGCGGCATCCCAAGTTTAAAATGCCCTGCACCAAATTTGGATTGAGCCGCAGGAAATATTGTTTGGCCCGCCTATATTATAGCTGCCTTGCCTGTCCGACAGATGGGGCATCCCAAGTTTGAAATGCCCCGCATCAAATTTGGATCGAGCCGCAGGAAATATTGTTTGGCCTGCCTATATTATGGATGGCTCGTCTGTCCGACAGATGCGCCATCCCAAATTTGAAATGCCGCATCTGATGCAGCGGTGAGCCGCAGGAAACACCGGCGGCTTGTCTCTATTTATGCTGACAAAAAAAACATATCCATGCGCTTTTCGATCATAACCCCGAACTACAACGGCGGCAGATTCCTTGAGCAGACGCTGGCCAGCGTGACTGCTCAGGCGGATGTCGAGCTGGAATACATTGTCGTCGACGGCGGCAGCACAGATGCTTCTCATCAGATCATCGCCAGACATGCTAGCAAAATCGCCAGAACGATTATCGAGAAAGACACTGGCCCGGCCAACGCCATCAACAAGGGGCTGGCTGCGGCGACCGGCGATGTGCTGGCTTGGCTGAACGCGGACGACATCTACTATCCCGGTGCGCTGGAGCGGGTGCGGCAGGTCTTTGAGCAGCGGCCGGACGCGGCCATCTGTTTCGGCGGCTGCCCGATCATTGATGCGCAGGGACGGGAAATCCGCTCCGCCATCACCCGTTTCAAGGAATTGTTTTATCCAATCTCCTCCCGCTTCACCTACCAATGCATCAACTATCTTTCTCAGCCCGCGCTGTTTTTTCGCCGCTCGGCCTTTGAGCAGGCTGGGCCGCTGCGCGAGAACATGCGGGCAGCTTGGGATTATGATTTTATTCTCCGGCTTTGGCGCAGCGGCGGCGCGGCGCAGGTGCCGGGCAGGCCGCTGGCCGCCTTCCGCTGGCATGAGCAGTCCATCAGCGGCCAGCATTTCGCCCGCCAGTTTCAAGAAGAATATGAAGCAGCAAGGGCCGACGCAGGCAGTCTTGCCCCGCAGACGCTGATTCATTACTGCGTCCGCTGGGGCATCGTTGGCGCGTATTCGCTCATGGCCCGCCGGAGAAAATCATGCGCATAGGCATCAACACTCTCTTTCTCGTGCCTGGCGATGTTGGCGGCACTGAGGTGTATCTGCGCGAGACGCTGAAGGCGATGGCCGCGCTTCGCAGCAGCGGCGAGACCTTGGTTCTATTCACCAACCGCGAAAATGACCGCCTGCTGCGGGCGGATTTGGCAGCTTTTCCGCAGATTGAATTCCACCCGATCCCCTGCCGGGCGGCGGCGCGTCCGCTGCGTATTCTTGCCGAACAATTCCTCCTGCCTTTCGCCGCCCGCACGGCGCGGACGGACGTGCTTTGGTCGCCTGGCTACACGGCCCCGGCTGTCTGCTTTTCGCCGCAGGCCGTGACGGTCTGCGATCTGCAATACAAGAGCCACCCCGAAGACATGCGCTGGATGGAGCGGCTGGCCTTGGATGCGCTGGTGCGGACAGCCTGCCGCCGCTGTCAGGCTGTCTTGACCATCTCGGAATTCTCGCGGCAGGAGGTCATCCGTCATGGCTTTGCCGCAGCAGACAAGGTTCATGCGACGCTGCTGGGCGTGAGCCATGACTTTGCCGGGAAGCAGCAGCGTGAGCCAGAAGAGACGGAGCAGATTCTGCGCAGGCTGCATGTCCGCAGGCCCTTCCTGCTCTGCGTGGCGCACAGTTATCCGCATAAGAATGTGGACAAGCTCGTTGCTGCCTTCGCCCTGCTGCAAGGGGAGCTGCCGCATCAGCTTGTGCTGGTGGGCAAGGGCCGCCGGGGCGAAGCGGCGCTGAACAAGAGCCTGCTTCAGATCAGGCAGCCGGAACAGGCATTGCGCCTCAGCGGCTTGACAGAACAAGAGCTGCGGACGCTCTATCAATCAGCCGATCTGTTTGTGCTGCCGTCAACCTACGAGGGCTTTGGCCTGCCAGTGCTTGAGGCCCTTTCAGCCGGACTGACGGCACTGACGGTTCGGGCGGCTTCCTTGCCAGAAGTAGGCGGCGAAGCGGCGTTCTATGTGCAGGCCCCAGAACCGGAGCTGCTGGCAGCGAAAATCAAAGAGGCACTGCGTCTCTCCGCAGCAGAACGCAGGCAGCGGACTGAGCAGGGCAAAGCATGGGCGGGCGCATTCACATGGGAGCGGACAGCGGCGCAGACTTTGCGCATATTGCGAAACATAGCGGAGGAACGATGAGGAAGAAAGCTTTGATCAGCGGCGCGTCCGGTCAGGACGGTGCCTATCTCGCCCAGCTGCTGCTGGAGAACGGTTATGCGGTTTATGGCGCATCCCGCGACGCTCAGACCTGCTCCTTTGCCAACCTGCGGAGCATAGGCATCCGTGAGCACGTGCGCACGCTGTCCATTGCGGTCAATGACTTCCGCAGCGTCCTCACCGCCTTGCAGGAGATTGAGCCGGATGAGATCTACAATCTTGCCGGACAAAGCTCGGTCGGCCTTTCCTTTGAACAGCCGGTGGAGACGCTGGAGAGCATCAGCACCGCCGCCTTGAATTTTCTCGAAGCCATCCGCTTCATCCGCAGGCCGATCCGCTTTTACAATGCTGGGTCAAGCGAGTGCTTTGGCGACACTGGCGGGACCAAGGCGGACGAGGAAACTCCCTTCCGGCCACGCAGTCCGTATGCTGTGGCTAAAGCCTCCGCGCATTGGATCGTAGCCAACTACCGGGAAGCCTACAATCTCTTTGCCTGCACCGGCATCTTGTTCAACCATGAGTCGCCGCTGCGGCCGGAACGCTTTGTCACCGGCAAGATCATTGCCGCCGCCTGCCGCATCGCCGCTGGCAGCGATGAGAAGCTGCATCTGGGCAACATGGATATCCGCCGCGACTGGGGCTGGGCACCGGATTATGTGCAGGCCATGCGGCTGATGCTCCAGCAGGACAAGCCGCAGGATTATGTCATCGCCACAGGACGCAGCCGACCGCTGGAAGATTTTGTCCGTCTCGCTTTTGAGGAGGTCGGCCTTGACTGGCGCAAGCATGTGCTTGCTGATCCAACGCTGCTCCGTCCGGCGGACATCCGCGAGGGCTGCGGCAATCCAGCCAAGGCTGAACGCGAACTGGGCTGGAAGGCGGCCTTCCAGCTTGAAGACGTGGTGCGGGAGATGGTCCGGCACAAGCGGAACAGCGGAAACTGACTGTTTCGGATTGACTGTGGCCTGCGTATTGCTGTTTCTTGGAGAAAAATAAGATAAACATGACACCCATCTGCAAGCTGCTGCTGGGGCGACAGGAAAGGAGGAGGCGTGCTGAGGAGGGAAGAAAGGCTGGCGGAGGGACAGGGATTCGAACCCTGGGCGGGGTTGCCCCCGCAACGGTTTTCGAGACCGTCCCGTTCAGCCGCTCCGGCATCCCTCCGTCCGCTGCTGTTTTACCAGCAAAAAGCCTGCGCGTCAAGCTGGACAAGCGGTTGACAAGCGGGCAAAATGCATTTACTGTTCATCGAGCGCGTCAGGCAGAGACTGACGCAGCCGCTCTTTCTCCGCCAAATCAACAGCCAGCCGCCTATGAAAACACTGCTCGCCCTTCTGCTCGCTCTTGCTCTGCTGCCCTTGGGAGGCTGCGCCTCTCTGACCAAGAAGAAGATAACCGCGCCCGCAGTCTCGCTCGCCGACATTGAGCTGCAAGGCATCAAAGGGCTGGAGACCATCTTCCGCCTCCAGCTGCGGGTGATCAACAACGACGACGAGCCGCTGGCGCTGCGCGGCCTCAGCTGTGCCTTGCAGGTCAACGGCAAGTCCTTCGCCAACGGCATCAGCAGCGAGCCGGTGACTGTGCCCGCCTCCGGCTCCGCCACGGTGCCGGTGCTGGTCTATGCTGGGATGTTTGATCTGGTCGGGCCGGTGATCGAGCTAATCCAGAGCGGCGGAGCACCTCCTTCAGGCCAAGCGAAGCCGCTGGAATATGAGCTGACCGGCAAGATTCTCCTTGGCGAGCAGGGCAGCGGCGAGCGCATTCCCTTCTCGCTCAAAGGCAGCCTGCCGCCGGAGAAGCGTTCATGATCAGCGCGGAGCAGGGCGGGCTGCTGCTGCGGTTCGCCCGCTGCACGCTGGAGGCGGAGTTCGGCAGACGGAAGAGGGAGGAGCCGGAGCTGCCTGACGATCCGGTGTTCCAAGAGCATCGCGGCGTTTTTGTCAGCCTGCTCAAGCATGGCCAGCTGCGCGGCTGCATCGGCAGCCTGATCGGCATTGAGCCGCTTGCGGACGCAGTGCGGCGGCACACAGTCAGCGCAGCCTTTCACGACAGACGCTTCCCCATGCTCTCCGCTGACGAGCTGCCGGATCTGCGGATCGAAATTTCGGTGCTGACCGCGCCCCAGCATCTGGCTTATGCAGACGGCGAGGAGCTGCTCTGCAAGCTGCGGCCACGGATTGACGGCGTGATCATCAAGATGCCGCAGGGCATGGGCGCGACCTTTCTGCCGCAGGTCTGGCATGAGCTGCCCGATCCTGAAGTCTTTCTGGAGCAGCTCTGCCGCAAGGCCGGGCTGCCGGGTAGCGCATGGCGCAGCGGAGGCCTGACCGTGCAGACCTATCAGGCCGTGCGTTTTGCCGAAGAGGAGCCGCCCGCATGGACGAACTGATGCTGCCGCCGAACTTGGCCGCCGAGCTGGCAGACATCTACAGCGGGCTGGAGGAGGACTACCGGCGCGTGGCCGGCGAGATTCCTCTGAGCTGCCAAGGCTGCCCGGACAACTGCTGCGACTCGTGGTTCTTCCACCACACCTACTGCGAATGGGCGTATCTCTGGCAGGGTCTGCGGCGGCTGGAGACGCGGACGCAGACCAAGATCGTCCGCCAGGCCGAGGACTATCTCTGGAAGAGCCAAGTGCAGCTCGCCGCAGGCAGGCGGCCCCAGCTCATGTGCCCACTCAATGAGAACGGCCTCTGCGCCCTCTACGAGCACCGCCTTCTGGTCTGCCGGATGCACGGCGTGCCCGCCGCTCTGACCCGGCCTGACGGCCAGCAGCTGCGCTTTCCCGGCTGCTTCCGCTGCCAGGAGATCGTTCAGGGTGAAGATGCCGCGCCGCGCATGGACCGCACCTTGCTCTTCACCCGGCTGGCGGATTTAGAGAACCGGCTGCTCGGCGGCTGCCGCCAGCGTTTCCCCAAGGTCAGGAAGACCATTGCCGAGATGATCGTGCTGGGGCCGCCCGCTCTTGTTCAACCTTCTTCTTTATCACAGTGACCTGTCATGGCCGATCTGCTCCGAGACACCTTCAGCGCAATCACCGAAGGCAAGGCGGTGAGCCGAGAAACCGCCCTGCTGCTGGCCCGTTATCCTGATCAGCCCAAGCTCTGGGCCGCTGCCGACCGTCTCCGCCGCCGCTTTCAGGGCGATTACTTCCACCTCTGCGCGATCATCAGTGCCCGCAGCGGTGCCTGCTCCGAGGACTGCCGCTTCTGCGCCCAGTCCGCCCGCTACCGCACCGGCGCACCGGTCTACGCCATGATCGACCCGGACGAGGCCATGCGCGTCGCCCACAGCAGCGCGGCCTGCGGCGCGGAGCGCATCTCGCTGGTCACCAGCGGCAGGGCGGCGGACAAAGCAGCTTTGCCGCATTTCAGCGTGCTGTACGAGCAGATCCGGCAGGAGACCAAGCTGGAGCTGTGCGCCTCTATGGGCCTGCTGGACGAGGAGATGGCGCGGCAGCTGACGGCGATGGGCGTGAGCCGCTATCACTGCAATCTGGAGACCTGCGCACGGCGTTTCAACGAGATCTGCACCACGCACACCTGGCAGGAGAAGGTGGAGACGCTGAAGACGGCAGCCAAGACAGGCATGTCGCTCTGCTCCGGCGGCATCATCGGCATGGGCGAAAGCATGGAGGACCGGATTGAGCTGGCCTTGGAGCTGCGCGCCTTGGGCATCCGCTCCATCCCTGTCAACATCCACACGCCGATTCCCGGCACGCCGCTGGGGCAGCTCAAGCCTCTGCCGCTGAACGACGTGCTCTCCGCAGTGGCCCTGTTCCGCTTCCTCAACCCGGAGGCCGTAATCCGCATGGCCGGAGGCCGCCAGCAGCTTGGCGCGGACCAATACCGCTGCTTCGCCGCAGGCGCGAACGGCGCGATTGTCGGCAATTATCTCACCACGCAGGGCAATCCTGCCGCGCAGGACATCGCCCGCCTGCGCGAGATGGG
>NZ_JBLWEP010000037.1:0-17379 GCF_048287355.1 Candidatus Electronema sp. TJ | reverse complement strand
GACGGTTTTGGAACGGCACAGACTCTGACACCCGCAGCTACACCGCTGTGCCCAAAAATCTGTGGGACAGTTCTTATTATGCGCCGGTTCCCAGTGCAAGGGCTACCAGACAGACAGATATTTATATATACAACCCAACAGATGCAGACCTTGTCCTCAGTTATGAGGACAGACTTGGAAGCGGAACGATCACTATTCCGGCAAATTCCACCCGCAGTTACTCAGAGCTTGTGGGACGAACAGTTCCGACCGCCTCGGCGGTGCATATTGCTGCCGCAGATGGTGCAACAAAATTTTGGGCAGTAGGCGCATATGATACCGAACGCGCGGACTACAATTATGGTTTCAGTTTGATTCCAGCCAGCACGCTCTCGAATGACTATTACGTGGGTTGGGCACCGGGAACAACTGATAACTCTGGCAATGGCTCCCCAATTTTTATAACAGCAACCAAAGACAACACTCTTGTTTTTATTGATTACGGCCCAGCCGATGGTGTTGTTGACGTAACTTACACATTGGATCGTCTGAAAGTGGAAAGACTTTTTGATCCAGATAAAAATAACACCGGCATGCACATCTGGTCTTCCGCGCCTGTTTCACTGGTATGGGGAGAAGATGCTGCTGTGGCAAATACAGATAATCCTTACATTGATGCAGGATATGCTATTCTGCCCTTGAAGCCTGAATGGATTGATCTCGTTGCTGGATTGAGCAAAACAGCGAATCCTAGCACAGTCACAGGCGAGCCGGGGCAAATCAGTTTATTTACAATTACAATGAATGCGGGAATATATGGTTTGGAAGATGTATATATTGAAGATATTCTTCCTGCAAACTGGGCTTACATTCCCGGAACTACCAAAATCACATGGCTGGGCGGCAGCTCCACAGTCGATCCTGCTGGCGGTGCAGGGCCAAATCTTTCGTGGGGCAGCATAGCTGCGCCAATTGCTGATTTGCTGCCGGGTGATGTTCTCACGCTGACCTATCAGGCGAAAACAACAGGTGTTCCACCTGAATACAGCATCAATACAGCAACGGGCATCGGCACATTTGGCGGCGAGGCGTTTGAAGCTTCAGACTCGGCTACAGTTTTTTCAACATCGTTGAACATGACGAAAACGTCAACGCCTGCCAGTGGAAAAACAATCTATCCAGGAGATGTTATCGAATATACCGTAACTATCAACAATACCGGAGCGGCAGCCCAAGACAATATTATTGTTAACGATCTGCTTCCTGCTGGAACCGAGTATGTACCGCAAAGCACAGAAGCAACTTTGCGCGGATTCAATGTGGAGGGAACAGTTGGCGATGCTTTCAATGCAGACAGCAGCTTTGCAGGCAACCAAGACAGCAATGGAGCTGCTATTCCGAGCTGGATCGGTGCGTGGGTAGAAGTAGGGGAAGGTGATGGTGCCGGCACAGGAGATGTGCGTGTGACGGGAAACAGATTGAGAATACGAAATAATATCAACTACAGCGAAGAAGGGGTGTATCGCGATGTCGACCTATCATCTTGCACTGCGGCCACTCTTTCTTTTACGTATCAGGGAGAGCTGCTTAGTGATAAAAATGAGTATGTCCGACTGAGTATTGGGGCATCAGGTGCGCCAATGGATGCGGTAAAAGATTTCTCAGGACCAGCTGATGACACAGGAGTGACACCTTATCAGGTTGATATCACGAAATGGATCAGCTCGAAAACGAGAATCCAGTTGTTAAACTCTTCTTATATGGAGGCCGATGAACGGGTCTTTTTTGATGATGTCTTAATAACATGCTACGGCAGTACTGTTGAGGTAAAAGGAAAAAAAGATAATGTGCTTGGCGGAGCGAATGCGGATTTAACCAGCGGCGTGCTTCCTTCTCTCGTCACAGCCTCTGATAATATTGATCTTCCTATTGGTTCTTCTTTGACTGTCACTTACAAAGTGACAGTCAAAGGTCCGGTTGTCGGCGGTTTAACTTCGGTGGTCAACTCAGCATCAGTCACCAGTGATCAGCAGACGCTGCCGCTTGTTTCTTCCACAACGCATCCTCTTCAGTCTGCTTCGATCGGCGATTTAGTATGGAATGATATTGACGGCGACGGTGTTCAGGATGCAGGAGAGGCTGGGCTGGCAGGTGTGCTGGTGTATATTGATCTTGACGGTGACGGCGTTCATGATCCAGACGAGCCTTCAGCTGTGACAGATTCAAACGGCAACTATCTGATTAGCGGACTGGCTGCTGGAAGCTACACTGTGCGGACAGATCTTTCCACAGTACCTGCTAACTGGCTTCCGACGTATGACCTTGACGGCGGCAAGGACAGCAAAACTAGTGTGACGCTGACTAATGGAGAAAAACGCACTGATGTGGATTTCGGTTACAAACCTTTGACTGTCAGCGGCGCAGTAACGGCGGACACTGATTTCAACGGGACAGGCGACACGCCTCTCAGCGGCATCAGCGTGAGCCTCTATCTTGATGAGGATGGCGACGGCATTCCCGATTCCGAGACACCTGTGAAGACGGTTCTGACTGGCGCGGATGGCAGCTACTTGTTCGACAGCCTGCCTCCAGGGCAGTACGTGGTGGTCGAACAGAACGGAGCAGCGTATCCTAAGGATGTCAGCGACAAAGATGGCTCTGCAAACGGCACGAATCTCAACACAATAAAAGTTGATCTGACACACGGCATCAGCAGCACCGGCAATGATTTTGTTGACCGGGCTGAGCTGGGAAGAATAGGCGACCGGATATGGTTTGATTTTGACGGCGACGGAGTGCAGGACCCCGGCGAGCCAGGCATCGCCAATGTCACTGTCGAGCTGCGGAGCGCATCCTGCACCGCAGGCGTGGATTGCCCTACCGCTGTCACCGACAGCGACGGCAAATATATTTTCTCCGGCCTCGCTCCGAGCGACTACACTGTGGCTGTTGTGACCAGCACGCTGCCTGCGGGACTTGCCGCAACTTATGACAAGGACGGCGACAAGAACAGCCAGACACCGGTAACGCTTGCTGCCGGACAAGTAATTGAGGACATTGATTTCGGCTACAAGTGGTCAGGGACTGGCGGTGTTATCGGCGACCGCATCTGGAATGACGCAAACGGCGACGGCGTGCAGGATCCCGGTGAGCCAGGCATCGGCGGAGTAACTGTTACTCTGAGTGACGGAACGAACACATGGACAACAACCACTGCTCCAGACGGCAGCTACAGCTTCCCTAATCTGCCGCCCGGCAATTACACAGTCACAGCCACTCCACCAACAGGAACGACGCTCACAGGCGACCCAGATCAGCCGGGAAGCACTTGTTCGATCTGCGACAGCAAAACCACCACGCCGATCACCATCACAGCTGCTGGAGAGGTGATCATGACCGCTGACTTTGGTTTTCAATATCCTGAAAACACCACGTCGGATCTTGGCGATCTCATTTGGCTTGATAAAGATTCCGACGGCATTCAGGATGCGGACGAGCTTGGCATCGAAGGCGTAACGGTTGTTCTGAAAGACAACGGAGGCGTAATCATCGCCACTACAGTGACGGATGCCAACGGCAACTACCTCTTCCCTGATCTGCCGCCCGGTACCTACACAGTGACCGTGACAGACACGGCTGGAAAACTGACTGATCTCATCCAGACCTTTGACCCGGACGGCAGCGTCAACAATTCGCACACTGTCACAATTATCGGAGGAACTGATTACCTTGATGCGGATTTCGGCTATGGCGCACCCAAGCCCACGTACGCAGCTGTGAGCGGTTTTGCGGCCTATGTGGATGAGGGCGGCGGCGTTGTTCTGGAGTGGCGGACTGCCGGGGAGATCGGGACGGTGGGCTTTGTTCTGGAGCGGCTGAACAGGGAGGGCGGCGGGTACGAGCCGGTTTCCCCGGACATGCTGCCCGGGGTGCTTGATCCGCCGCGCGGCGGGGTGTACCGTCTTGCCGATCCTGGGGCCTCGCCGGGACAGGAGCAGACCTATCAGGTGGTCGAGATCGACGCGCAGGGGCGGGGCATGGTTTCCGGGCCGCACACGGTGAAAGCCGAGCTGCCGCTGCCGCCGTCCGCGCCCGGCATGACGCGCAGGCTGGAGGGCTTCTCGTCGGCCCGCCAGGCCATGGGCCGGGGCGATGCGCTCCGTTCTGCGGCCCGCAAGGCCGCGCTCCGCAGCGCGGCAGCCGCGCCGAAGAAGCCGCAGGCTGCGGTCAGAACCCTGAAAGTTCCGGTCAGCCGGGACGGGCTGGTCTGGCTGACTGCGGACGGGCTGGCCGCCGCGTCGGGCATGAGACGCAATCAGATCGTGCCGCTGCTCAAGGCGCGGAAGGTGCTGGTGACGCTGGAGGGCAGGCGGATTCCTGTCCTGCCTGCGGTGAACGGCGGCGGACTCTGGTTCTACGGGCAGGGGCCGGTGCGCAAGGATCTGACCGCCAACATCTACCGCCTTGAGCTGGGCAAAACGGGCGCGGCTCTCGCCAGTGCTCCGGCGCGGCCCGCCGGCTTCAGCGGCAAATCCTTCACCGACCTCATCCGGCTGGAGGAGAACCGCCGTCCGCTACATTTCTACAACATCGGCAGGCCGCTGAGCGACCTCTGGGCATGGACCTATCTCTACGCGAGCGGCGGCAAGCCCGGCAGCTTCACGCTGACAGCGGACGCGCCGCACTTGGCTGACGGCCCCGCCGTTCTGACGGCGCATCTGGTCAACACCGGCTTCCGGCGCGGCGGCGGCAGCGCGGCCCCGTACAGCACCGCGCTCTTCCTCAACGGCGTGGAGATCGGCGCGGCGGAAAGCTGGGAGCAGGGCGACTGGCGCGTCCGGGCTGAGATTCCGCACGGCCTGCTCCGCGAGAGCGGCAACGAGGTGAAAATCACCGCCCTGCTCAATCCGGGCATTGTCTACTCGCTGATTCACCTTGAGTCCGTCGAGATCGAACGGCAGCGCGGATGGCAGGCTGACGGCGGCGAGCTGGCGTTCCGCAGCGGAGGCGGCAGCGTGACGGTCGAGGGCTTCAGCGGCAAGACTGTGCTGGCCCTGGACATCACCGATCCTGAGAAGCCGCAGCGGGTGAAAGCGGCGGTCAGGAAAAAGAACGCCGGAGGCCTGCATGCGGTCACTGTGCAGACCAGGCCGGCCCGGCGCTACTTCATCACCGAGAACCTCGGCGCGACCGTGTCCGGCAGTCTGGAGCCCGACATCCCCTCGCAGCTGAGGAGCGTCAGAAACCAGGCCGATTATGTGATCGTCACCTCGGCGGGCCTGCTGGATACCGCCCGGCGGCTGGCCGGGCACCGCGAAGGCCAAGGCCTGAAAACCATGCTTGTGGACATTGAGGATGTCCGCGACGAATTCAGCTGGAGCCAGGCCGCGCCGGAGGCCGTGCGCACATTCCTGACCTACGCCCGCGCCAGATGGACGCAGCCGCCGCGCTATGTGGCCCTGATCGGCGACGGCTCCTTTGACTACCGCAACCATCTCGGCCACGGCGCACCGCAGCTGCCCGCCGAGCTGGTCATGACTCCGGACGGTGTCTTCCCCAGCGATAACGCGCTCGGCGACGTGGCCGGAGAGGACGGCGTGCCGGAATTCGCCGCAGGACGCATTCCAAGTTTTGACAACGAGGAGCTTGCACGTTATATTGACAAAATAATCGCTTACGAGCAGCAGCAGCCCGCCGCCGCTGCGGTGGCTGTCAGCGACAGGCCGGATCCGGCGGCCGGCGATTTCAAAGCCAGTGCCGACAAGGCCGCCGCCCTGATGCCTGAGCATATGGACGTGCTCAGGCTTGATGTCGCCAGCGCGGCGAAATATGCCGAGGCGCGGAATAAAATTCTCGGCGCGATGCAGAGCGGCGCGTCTGTTGTTCATTACGTCGGCCACAGCTCGATGGCCGCTCTCGGCGCGGGCAGCGCCCTGCTCCAGGCTGCGGCGGTCGACGCGCTGAATCCTGCCGGACAGCCCCTGCTGATGGTCAGCATGAGCTGCTCTGCCGGCTTCTTCGGCTATCCGGCCCTGAACAGCTTCGGCGAAACCGCCCTGCTCAAGGCCGACGGCGGCGCGGCGGCCTTCTTCGGTGCCAGCGGCCTCTCGTACAACCATCTCGCCGACATCATGGCCGAAGGCTTCTACAAAGGGCTGGCAGACCCTGCCGGCAACCCCCGAATCGGCGACGCGGTCATCCACGCCAAGCGGCATTACGCAGAGGCCAGAAAAGACAGCGACACCTTCATGCTTGACATCTACAACCTCCTCGGCGATCCGGCTCTCCTCACTCCGGCACGGCCGTGAAAACCTCAAGGCCTCTCCCAGACGCAGCTCTTGGAGAGGCCGGACAAAGGAAGCAAAACAGCGATGAGCATCCAGCCTGCTGATGTGTTCCGGCACGCAGACAACATTGTCACCCGCAAGGTGATGGACGAAACTCTGCTGGTGCCGATCTCTGGCGACTTGGCCTCGATGGACAATCTCTACACCCTAAACGAGACCGGCGCGTTCATCTGGCTGTCGTTGGACGGCAGCCGCAGTGTGGCGGAAATCGCCGCGCTGATGCAGGAGCGGTATGATGCTCCTGCGGCGGCAATCGAAGCTGATGTGCTGGAGACGGTCAGCAGCCTGCTGGAAGCCAAACTGCTCGTTGTCGGGAACGCAGGCTGATATGGAAACTAATGCGGACTGCTGGGGGTCAGAGGAAAGCGACATCGCCCGTTATTTCGCCAAGGCGGCGCAAAGCCGGACTCCGCTCTCCGCGTCCTTCGAGCTGACCCGCCGCTGCAATTTCCGCTGCGTCCATTGTTATTTGGGCGACCAAGAGTCAATTCATCAGCATCGCGGGCGCGAGCTGGACACCAAGGCGGTGTTCCGGCTGCTGGAGGAAATGACAGCGGCGGGCACGCTTTTTCTGACCCTGACTGGCGGCGATCCTATGATCCGGCCAGATTTTCAGGCTGTTTACCGCCGTGCGGTGGAATTGGGGCTGCTGGTGACGGTTTTCTGCAACGGCACGCTGATCACAGACGAGATTGCCTGCACCTTTGCGCAATATCCGCCCCGGATTGTTGAAATCACACTTTACGGCGCGACGCAAAGCACATTTGAAGCGGTGACGCAGCGGCCTGGCTCGTTCGCCGCCTGCATGGCCGGGATTGAACGGCTTCGGCTGGCCAAGGTGCGGCTGCGTCTGAAAACGATGGTTATGTCCTTGAACGCGCATGAATTTCAGGCTATCAGGCGGCTGGCGGTAGACATGGACCTGCAATTCCGGCACGACTGCTCGATTCATGCCGCTGTGCCCAACGACGACAACGGCGGACGCTCCAACACCGGCGGCAGCCTGCTGGACACCCTGCATTTCCGTCTTGCTCCAGAGCAGGCGGCGGCAGCAGACATGAGCGTTGAGCCGCTGGCAGCCAAACTGCGGGAGCTGGCGCAGTCGGCGGAGGAAAGGAAGCCGTCAGGCAAACTGCACCGCTGCGGCGCGGGCAGCTCGTCGTATCATGTCAGCCCATACGGTCAGATGCAGCCCTGCCTGATCGTGCCGACGTGCAGCGCGGATATCTGCGCAGAAGGCATTCAGGCTGGCTGGAGCGGGCCGCTGCAAGAATTTGCCGATCATCCCGCAAGCGCGTCATTCCTTTGCGGCAGATGCGAAAACAAAAAGACGTGCACAGCCTGTCCGGCAGTGCTTGCCTTAAATACAGGCAGCCCAGAGCAGGTTGATGCTTTTTATTGTCAGTACGCGGAGCAGCGAAGACAGCAAAATGCGCGATGTGATTTGAGGATTGAGCGATGAAAGAGACAAATCGGCTTGACAGAACAGGCAAGGAAAAGGACGGCAAGAAACTTCCGTATGAAAAACCGAAAGTCGAGAGTTTGAAACTGTTTGCCGATCAAGTATTGTCTGTCTGCGGAAAGTTAATAGTTCCTGACACATGCGATCCTCCATCTGCGACATCATAAGATGAAGTTGTTTCATGAATGTCGCCACCAACTGACAACTGCCGTTGACTTTACAACAGTGTTTGCTCGACAGGAGACGAGTTTGGCTAGGCAACAGACGATTGCTGCTAAGCTGAAGAGGAATGTTGTTTGGCAAGAACTTTTTGTTGCCGAGCTGCAAGCGTCTACAGCTCAACAACAACCATCCGTTGCTTGACAACAAGGAGTTGCGGCTTAGCAGAAACCGTCTGTTGTTTGACAGCAGCTCTTTGTTGCTTGGCAGCAAAGAAATGAAAGCGACTTTCACACCTTGAAAATCTCCCGCAACCCGCCTGTCAGCAGGCACTGCTCCTCTGCCAAGAGATTTCGCTCGTTGCCGCGCAGTTTTTGACAAGCTCCTGCCAGCCATTTCATCCAATCAAGCCGCTTTTCATCATGTTCGATCAAGTTATCGGAGGATTGCTTGTTGATGTTTGCAGTGATATCCAGCTGCCATCAATGAGAAAATATTCCGCTTATTTTGGCTGCCAGTCGACGGCTGACATCCGCATCAAAATAAGAGCTGCTTTCAATGAATGCTTTGACGATTCACGGGAAATAATTTTTGCAACGAAACATTTCAAGGTTTTCATCGCCGCAGACGGCTTTGAAATTCTTCGTCTTCGTGGTGATCAGCAGCAGATGCCGTGGGCAAGCATTCATGCAGACCGGCAGTTTTCCGTGTTCAGCTTCTCTTGTCACGATCCAGAGCTTGGCAGCAGAACAGAATTTAATCTTTACAGGACTGTTGCCGACGCGTTCCTCCTCCAGCACACCTTCATCAATCATCAAGGCCTGATTATTCACGCCGCTGCCGGTTCTGTTCAAGGGAAAGGCATGGTTTTCTCAGGCCCTTCCGGCGCGGGCAAGTCCACGCTCAGTCTGCTGCTGGAGCAATCGCCCAGCAACCGCCTGTTCAGTGATGAGCGGGTGATTGTCCGTTCTCTGAACGACGGCTGGCGTGTCTGGGGCAGTCCTTGGCATGGCACCGGGAACATCGCCCGCAATGAAAACGCCCCGCTCTCGGCCATCGTCTTTCTCCGTCAGGCCGCAACATCAGCAGTCACCGAGCTGAATCCGTCCGCAGGGCTGCGCCGCCTGCTGCAAGTGGTTTCCATTCCGTGGTACAGCAAAGAATGGACGAGCAAAGGCCTTGCTGTTTGTGAATCGCTGATTCAGGCAGTGCCCATGTTTGAACTCGCCTTTCGGCCCGACCAAACCGCAACAGAAGCGGTGGAGCGGCTGGCAGCCTCGCTGCCCTGACACTGCGCCGCCGTGCGCGATACTGCTTCTGTCATCAGCATCCATGAACCCGGTGCGCTTGCTCTAGTCCGCTCGCTGCTGCGGCAGGGCGTTTCAGTGCGCATCCGGGTTTCCGGCGATTCCATGCAGCCGCTGCTCAAAGGCGGCGAGCTTGTTGAAATTGCGCCGCTGACCGGAACGCTGCCTCAGCTCGGCGAAATCATATTTCTTTTCGATCAGCAGGGCAGCCCGCTAATCCATCGCCTGATCTGGCGGCGCAGCCAGAACGGTGCGCCGCACCTGCTGACCAAGGGCGATGCCTGCGTCTGCTTTGACGGCTTCATTCCTGCCGAGCAGGCGGCAGGCCGCGTGTTGCGGATCCTCTCTGACAACGGCGAAATCGCTGATCTCCGAAGGCCGCAGGAACGGCTCCGCGCTGCTTTGATCGTCTGCCGCGCTTTGTTTGGCCACGCTCTGCGCAAAATTGCTGCCCGGCTTTGACAGCAGCTTCTCCGCTTTCTTTCTGCATCATTTCTCTCTTGACAGCAGAAACGCAACTGCTCTAAAGTGCGTTGTCTCAAACGGCTTTTCCTCAGCTCATTTTCCTGCCGCAACCGGAGGGGGAAATCATGCGCTTCTGCGGTTCACAAAATGATGTGGCAGTAGCCGCATTCATCAGCCGACAAATTCTCTTCTGGCGCATACTCCTTGCCGCTGCAATCATGCTGCTGCCGACAGCGGCGCAAAGCGAGCCTGTCCCCATTGATGGCACGGCATACACGCAAGATTTCAATACGCTGGTCTCATCCGGGGAAGCAGAGGTTGAATCTTTGCCGCTTGGATGGACTTTTGTGGAAAGCGAAGAACGAGCCAATACAGTCTATACGGCTGGCAGAGGAAATCGCAATACAGGAGACACATACAGCTTTGGCAATGAAGGCAGCAGCGACCGTTCCTTAGGAGTGCTGCAATCACATACGTTGTTCTCTGTTTTCGGCGCAACTTTTCAAAATAATACAGGAGAGGTAATTAATGAAATTACTGTGCAGTACACAGGCGAGCAATGGCGATTAGGATGTTCCAAAGAGAAATGTCCCGACAGGGGGCCAGATAAGATTTCATTTCAATACAGCGAAGATGCCCTGTCGTTGCTTGATGGAACTTGGATACCTGTTCATCAGCTTGATTTTATTTCTCCTGTCGTTGCAAGCGCAGCAGCTTCCTTGGACGGCAATGATCCAGCAAATCGAACTGTCATCATTCATACAATCACAGGGCTGTCTGTTGCTCCAGGGGCGATTTTTTGGATACGCTGGTGGAGTGAGGATGTGTACGATGCCGATGACGGCTTGGCTGTTGATGATTTTTCTCTGTCTGATCCCAAGCCCACATACGCAGCTGTGAGCGGTTTTGCGGCCTATGTGGATGAGGGCGGCGGCGTTGTTCTGGAGTGGCGGACTGCCGGGGAGATCGGGACGGTGGGCTTTGTTCTGGAGCGGCTGAACAGGGAGGGCGGCGGGTACGAGCCGGTTTCCCCGGACATGCTGCCCGGGGTGCTTGATCCGCCGCGCGGCGGGGTGTACCGTCTTGCCGATCCTGGGGCCTCGCCGGGACAGGAGCAGACCTATCAGGTGGTCGAGATCGACGCGCAGGGGCGGGGCATGGTTTCCGGGCCGCACACGGTGAAAGCCGAGCTGCCGCTGCCGCCGTCCGCGCCCGGCATGACGCGCAGGCTGGAGGGCTTCTCGTCGGCCCGCCAGGCCATGGGCCGGGGCGATGCGCTCCGTTCTGCGGCCCGCAAGGCCGCGCTCCGCAGCGCGGCAGCCGCGCCGAAGAAGCCGCAGGCTGCGGTCAGAACCCTGAAAGTTCCGGTCAGCCGGGACGGGCTGGTCTGGCTGACTGCGGACGGGCTGGCCGCCGCGTCGGGCATGAGACGCAATCAGATCGTGCCGCTGCTCAAGGCGCGGAAGGTGCTGGTGACGCTGGAGGGCAGGCGGATTCCTGTCCTGCCTGCGGTGAACGGCGGCGGACTCTGGTTCTACGGGCAGGGGCCGGTGCGCAAGGATCTGACCGCCAACATCTACCGCCTTGAGCTGGGCAAAACGGGCGCGGCTCTCGCCAGTGCTCCGGCGCGGCCCGCCGGCTTCAGCGGCAAATCCTTCACCGACCTCATCCGGCTGGAGGAGAACCGCCGTCCGCTACATTTCTACAACATCGGCAGGCCGCTGAGCGACCTCTGGGCATGGACCTATCTCTACGCGAGCGGCGGCAAGCCCGGCAGCTTCACGCTGACAGCGGACGCGCCGCACTTGGCTGACGGCCCCGCCGTTCTGACGGCGCATCTGGTCAACACCGGCTTCCGGCGCGGCGGCGGCAGCGCGGCCCCGTACAGCACCGCGCTCTTCCTCAACGGCGTGGAGATCGGCGCGGCGGAAAGCTGGGAGCAGGGCGACTGGCGCGTCCGGGCTGAGATTCCGCACGGCCTGCTCCGCGAGAGCGGCAACGAGGTGAAAATCACCGCCCTGCTCAATCCGGGCATTGTCTACTCGCTGATTCACCTTGAGTCCGTCGAGATCGAACGGCAGCGCGGATGGCAGGCTGACGGCGGCGAGCTGGCGTTCCGCAGCGGAGGCGGCAGCGTGACGGTCGAGGGCTTCAGCGGCAAGACTGTGCTGGCCCTGGACATCACCGATCCTGAGAAGCCGCAGCGGGTGAAAGCGGCGGTCAGGAAAAAGAACGCCGGAGGCCTGCATGCGGTCACTGTGCAGACCAGGCCGGCCCGGCGCTACTTCATCACCGAGAACCTCGGCGCGACCGTGTCCGGCAGTCTGGAGCCCGACATCCCCTCGCAGCTGAGGAGCGTCAGAAACCAGGCCGATTATGTGATCGTCACCTCGGCGGGCCTGCTGGATACCGCCCGGCGGCTGGCCGGGCACCGCGAAGGCCAAGGCCTGAAAACCATGCTTGTGGACATTGAGGATGTCCGCGACGAATTCAGCTGGAGCCAGGCCGCGCCGGAGGCCGTGCGCACATTCCTGACCTACGCCCGCGCCAGATGGACGCAGCCGCCGCGCTATGTGGCCCTGATCGGCGACGGCTCCTTTGACTACCGCAACCATCTCGGCCACGGCGCACCGCAGCTGCCCGCCGAGCTGGTCATGACTCCGGACGGTGTCTTCCCCAGCGATAACGCGCTCGGCGACGTGGCCGGAGAGGACGGCGTGCCGGAATTCGCCGCAGGACGCATTCCAAGTTTTGACAACGAGGAGCTTGCACGTTATATTGACAAAATAATCGCTTACGAGCAGCAGCAGCCCGCCGCCGCTGCGGTGGCTGTCAGCGACAGGCCGGATCCGGCGGCCGGCGATTTCAAAGCCAGTGCCGACAAGGCCGCCGCCCTGATGCCTGAGCATATGGACGTGCTCAGGCTTGATGTCGCCAGCGCGGCGAAATATGCCGAGGCGCGGAATAAAATTCTCGGCGCGATGCAGAGCGGCGCGTCTGTTGTTCATTACGTCGGCCACAGCTCGATGGCCGCTCTCGGCGCGGGCAGCGCCCTGCTCCAGGCTGCGGCGGTCGACGCGCTGAATCCTGCCGGACAGCCCCTGCTGATGGTCAGCATGAGCTGCTCTGCCGGCTTCTTCGGCTATCCGGCCCTGAACAGCTTCGGCGAAACCGCCCTGCTCAAGGCCGACGGCGGCGCGGCGGCCTTCTTCGGTGCCAGCGGCCTCTCGTACAACCATCTCGCCGACATCATGGCCGAAGGCTTCTACAAAGGGCTGGCAGACCCTGCCGGCAACCCCCGAATCGGCGACGCGGTCATCCACGCCAAGCGGCATTACGCAGAGGCCAGAAAAGACAGCGACACCTTCATGCTTGACATCTACAACCTCCTCGGCGATCCGGCCCTCAAGGCCTCCTCTTCACAGAGCAGGACAGCTTTCCGCCCGAATTGAACACGTTTTTGTCACATTAATTGCCTGTTGACACACGCCCTGCGCAACGCTGCGGCATAGCTCTGAAAGTAACGCGTAATAGTCGGCGGAACGTACCTATATGGCACGACGCTGTCCTTTGACAGCGTGAGTTCTTTCTTGTACAATAGTGTTAAGAAGACTGTTGTTGGCATAGCCTCTCCTCTCTAAAAAAAACCGCAACATATAGAAATAAATAAAAAATGGCAGACATGAATGCGAACGGCTCTGGTCAGTCGGCAATGGTGAAAGAAATAGGAGACAAAAAAATACCTTACGAAAAACCAACAATTAGCTATGTCAAACTCTTTGCGGATCAAGTGCTGTTAACTTGTCGCGCAGTTGAGTTTGGATGTCCGATTTCACCCAGATCATAATTTTCTGACATAGATTGATGATATGAAAACTCAAAAAAAATATGGCAGGGCATGGTTGTTTGCCATTGTTTTTTCTTTAGCGGCATTCTGGCGAGCTGAATTGCAAGCTGGCTCCATAACAGGATGGGTTTTTGATGACTCTGATCCAGCTGCTCCTGTTGCTGATTTGTGGGTTGATATCTATGATATCAACGGAAAATGGCTTTTTGGAAAAAAAACAGACGTTTTCGGTATGTATGTGTTGCCAAATCTTACGTCTGGATTATATAAAATAAATTATTACACCAGCGGGACTCAATACATAACTGAATGGTATAATAATAAATTTTATTTTTCAGATGCACTGGAAGTGAACGTCGCGGGAGATGTCACTCTTGATAATGTCCAACTTGTGACAAGTTCAGTTGTAATATCTGGCTATGTAAAAAATAGCAGCAATGAGGGAGTATCAGGGGTGTACGTGCAGGTGTATGCGGAGAACGGTGACTGGGTGACAACCAGCGAAACAGATAGCAATGGGTGGTATAGCATCATAGGGTTGAGAACAGGTGAATATACGTTACGTTTTTTAGCTTCTGAAACTGATTATATAACCGAATGGCATAACAATAAAAACAACGAACTATTAGCAGATAAAATTACGATCACAACCTTGAATGACACCGTATCTATTGATACGGTGCTTGATCGAGGTGGCAGCATCTCTGGAAAGATCACAGACAGCCTGACAGGCAATCCGATTCAAAACGCTTGGATTGATGTGTACGACAAAAATCTTGATACAAACGGCCAGCCTATCTGGCGGGGATATGCAAAAAGTGCGGCTGACGGCTCCTACCTCGTCAAAGGTCTGCCTTCCGGCGAGCATAAAATAGAAGTGTTTAAGGCATACAAAGCCAAGCCGAAGGAATGGTACGAAAACAGGGGCAGTTTCAGTTTCGCGACACCGGTTTCTGTGACTACAGGAGGGGAGACCAGTGGAATCAATCTCGCGCTCGGAGGATCTGAGACAGATGCCAACCTGAGCCAAGTCTATAACTTAATTTTATTAAGGAAGAGTTGCGTGGATGCCAACCGGACACCTGTTCATTGCAACTGCGTTGTTAATGGTGTGCAGGCATATTGCGTTCGATAGATTATCAACGGTTGCAGTTTAACTCCATGCTGACAGGAACTTTCCTGTCAGCATCTTTTTTTTCCATAACACCGCACCATGACTGAATTTGACATCGCCGTGATCGGAGCGGGCCATGCAGGTTGCGAGGCTGCCTTGGCCGCAGCCCGCATGGGCTGCAACACCTTGGTCTGCATCATCAATGCCGACACCATCGGGGCCATGTCCTGCAACCCCGCCATCGGCGGGTTGGCCAAGGGCCATCTGGTCCGCGAGATTGACGCGCTGGGCGGCGAGATGGCGAAAAACATTGACGCGACCGGCATCCAGTTCCGCCGCCTCAACACCAGCAAGGGACCGGCGGTGCGCTCCTCGCGGGCACAGGCCGACCGTCGCCTGTATCAGCAGCGGATGAAGACTGTGCTGGAGCAGCAGCCAAATTTGGTCATCCGCCAAGCGGTGATTGACGAAATCCTCACCGAAGACAACCGCGTCACCGGCATCCGCACGTCTCTGGATGAAATCATCCCGGTGCGGGCAGTGGTGGTGGCCACCGGAACTTTTCTCAATGGCCTGATTCACATCGGCCTGAAGAACTTTCCCGCAGGCCGGATGGGCGATGCGCCCTCAACTAAGCTGGCGCAGTGGTACCGCCACATCGGCTTCAATGTGGGCCGGATGAAGACGGGCACAGTGCCGCGCTTGGACAGCAAAACTATTGACTATTCCAGTTTGGAGCCGCAGCACAGCGACGACCCGCCCGCGCTGTTCTCCTTCGCCAACCGACGGCGCAAAACCCCTGAGCTGCCCCAGCTGCCCTGCCACATCACCTACACTAACGAGCGGACGCATGAAATCATCCGCAGCTTCATAGGTCAGTCGCCGCTCTATGCAGGCATAATTGAAGGGGTGGGCGCACGCTACTGCCCTTCGATTGAAGATAAGGTTATGCGCTTTCCCGAAAAGGGGCGGCACCAGATTTTCCTTGAGCCGGAAGGCGTGGAAACGGCGGAAGTTTATCCCAACGGCATCCCCACCAGTCTGCCTATCGAGGCTCAAATTGCTTTGGTGCATTCCATCCCCGGTTTGGAGCAGGCGCGGATCATCCGGCCAGGTTATGCGATTGAATACGATTACGTGGATCCGTTGGAGCTGAAGCCTTCGCTGGAAACTAAGCGCATTCACGGCCTCTTTCACGCCGGGCAAATCAACGGCACCTCTGGCTATGAGGAGGCAGCGGCGCAGGGGCTGATGGCGGGCATCAACGCGGTCCATTTTGTGCGCGGCATTGAGCCGCTGATTCTTGACCGCTCGCAGGCATATATTGGGGTGTTGATTGATGACCTTGTGACGTTGGGCACTAAGGAGCCGTACCGTCTCTTCACTTCGCGGGCCGAATACCGTCTGCTGCTGCGCGAGGACAACGCCGACCTGCGCCTGCGCGAGATCGGCTTTCAGATTGGTTTGGCGGATGAGCAGGAAAAGACGGAGTTTCTTGCCCGCAAGAAGGCAATTGCCGAAGGACTGTCCGCGCTGGAGGAAATCCGCCTCAAGCCCTCAGCAACGGTGAATGCCTGTCTGATCGAATTGAACAGCGCACCGCTGACGCAGGCCATGACCTTGGCTGAACTGCTCCGCCGACCCGAGTTAGGCATGGTTGAGCTGCACCGCCTGCTGCACGCCAGCGGCGCGGAATTGCCCTTCGCGGCAGATGACGACCCCGGCACGACAGAGGAAATCGAGCTGCATATCAAATATTCCGGCTACATCAAACGCCAGCAGGAGCAGGTTGACCGCTTCCGCAAGCTGGAGCGCACACGTCTGCCGGAGGACATGAAGTACAAGGGGCTGCCTGGCCTGTCCAATGAGGTGGTGGAAAAACTGAACCGGATCAGGCCGCTGTCGCTGGGGCAGGCTTCACGCATCTCCGGTGTGACCCCAGCCGCAGTATCCGTGCTGCAAGTGCATCTGAAGAAGCAGGGACTGCTTTAATCCGCAGCGGCGGGCAGTTATCCCTTGCATCCCGACCGCCTCCCGGCGTATAAAAACAGGGAGCAGCCTGCTTGGGGCAGGCTTTTTTTCATACTGGAACGAGGAGGAGTGACATGTTGAAAAAAAACTACACAGCTACAGGAAAGAAATGCCGGGTCACGTTCCATCATCCCGGCGGCGAGCAGATTGAATCCGTCGCTTTGGCCGGAGAGTTCAACGGCTGGTCGGTGGCGGCAACACCGATGAAGAAGCTGCGCACCGGCGAATTTTCGGTGACGCTGACCCTTGACTCAGGCCGGGACTATGCCTTTCGCTACGTTCTCAACGGTGAATGCTGGCTCAACGATCCGGCGGCGGACAAATACTTGCGTAACGAATTCGGCGAGGACAACTCGGTGGTGACTATTTGATGAAACCTCTTGCAGAAGTCAGCAAACAGGTTGCGGCGGAGAGCGTATCGGTTTCTTCTGTTGCGGTGTTTTTCGCATGACCGCCGCCGCTTCTTTCTTGCTCGGCTGCAAAGCAGTTCGGCTTGGCAAGAAAAGGATCCTGCCGACTTGGCAAGGAATTGCACTCGGCAGAAGAGAAGTTTGGCTGGGCAGCAGAGGAGTTTTAGTGAGCCGCAAAGAAGTTTGACCGACTAAAAAAGGAGGGTGGTGGTCAAATGGCAAGTGATGCTCTCAAGTTGAGATTGTAGCGGACAATGA
>NZ_JBLWEP010000036.1:16639-17794 GCF_048287355.1 Candidatus Electronema sp. TJ | reverse complement strand
GACAAACGCGGCCAGCCGCACGCCACGTTCACGGTTTGTCATCTTGAGCATGTGGAAAAGGCAAAGCAGCAAATCACGGCTGGTTATGAGGCAAGCAAAGGTTCGCCAGAACAGCAGGCGCAGCTTATGGCCGCTGTTCTTGGTTTGATTGAAAATCAAAGTAAACTGATTGATAAAATTCCATCATCGAGGGAACTGACAATGGGAGACACCTACCAAATCTACGGCGGACAAATCGGCGCAGTGGGACAAAGCGCATCTGCTTCTGGCAACACCTTTCAGCAAATCACCGCAGAGCTTTCCCGCCTGCACGAAGAAATGCAGCGCAGCGCGAAAACCCCGGAACAACGCGCCGCTGCCGAAGATGTCTCCAAAGCCGCGCAGGCCGCTCAGCGGCAAGATGAATCAGCCATGTTGCGGCATCTGAAAAACGCCGGAAGGTTTGCTTGGGATTGCGCCAAGCAGATCGGCACTGATGTTGCGGCGGAGTATTTGAAGAAAACTATAGGAGGATGAACGGCTGTGTTTTGAGCAGCATCATCCGCGACGGAGCGGACTCCGCACACCCTTTTCCTTTTGCAGAACAATGAACTATCAGCAGGCGCAGCAGTTTCTCGACCAGCTCCAGCTTTTCAAGATCAAGCTGGGGCTGGATTCCATGCAGCATTTTCTTGCCCGGCTCGGCGATCCGCAGCAGCAGCTGCGCTGCGTCCATATCGCAGGCACAAACGGCAAAGGTTCGGTCGGCGCGGCCCTGCATTCCATGCTTGCCGCCGCAGGATACAAGACCGGCTTGTACACTTCGCCCCATCTCAGCTCGGTGCGGGAGCGTTTTCAGATCAACGGCGCATATATCAGCAAGGAAGACTTCGCCCGTCTGGCAGGCCGGATTGAATCGGTGCTGGATGGCCGCCAGATCACGTATTTTGAATGCACAACCGCCTTGGCTTTGCTCTGGTTCGCCGAGCAGCAGACCGATTTCGTTGTGCTGGAAGTGGGAATGGGCGGCAGGCTGGATGCAACCAACGTGATCACGCCGCTGGTGTCTGTCATCACCAATGTGAGCATGGATCACGAGCAGCATCTCGGCGACACGCTGGCAAAAATTGCGGCGGAAAAGGCAGGGATCATCAAAACCGGCGTGCCGGTGGTCTC
>NZ_JBLWEP010000036.1:14283-16116 GCF_048287355.1 Candidatus Electronema sp. TJ | reverse complement strand
GCGGCCAGCCCGGAGCAGCTTGCCGCTGTTTTGCCGGAAACATTGCAGGCAAAGGTCATCTGCGCGGCCTCGATTCCTGCGGCCCTTGATCAGGCTCGCGCGGAAGCGGCTGAAGATGACCTGATTTGTGTGTCCGGCTCGCTCTATTTGATTGGCGCGGCCCGTGAGCTGCTCCTGGGAGGCTTGACCGATGCGGAAAAATAACGACTGGGATGATCTCAGCTTCGGCGTGGACGATGCCTTTGTCCGCGCCGAGCGCAACAAGGCCAGAGACTTGCGCCGCAGCCGCTGGTGGCAGCAAAAAATCGCGCCGGGCCTCTGTCATTATTGCCAACGGAAGTTTCCGGCCCGCGAACTGACTATGGATCACGTGGTGCCCCTGTCCGTTGGAGGCCGTTCGGTGAAAAACAACCTTGTTCCCTGCTGCAAGGAATGCAACAGCGCCAAAAGAGCCTCTCTTCCCCCTGAGCTGGAAGCCTTGTGAGCGGCTGGCAAGACGTTGACATATCGATTAGTTGTTTTCTTTTTTAAGGAGAAAAAGAAAAGGCTTGCTTTTTCTTGAAAAGAGAGTATATTGCGCCGAATGATGACAGATGATGATCGACGATGACTGAACAGTGATCGACGATGATTGATAGTGAACCATCAACGAGGTGCAGGTTATGAGTTTTCTCGAAGGACTGCTGTGGCTGTCGCTGAACATCTATCACGAAGCCCGCAGCGAACCCCAGATCGGGCAGCTCGCCGTCGCCCATGTCACACTCAACCGGGCCAATCAAGGCAATCGAACGGTTGAGGAAGTAGTCACTGCTCCTAAGCAGTTCAGCTGGACGTTTCTTCAGAAATCCTATCTTCCCACTGAGCCGGAAGCGTTCGCCGCCAGTGTCCAGAGCGCGATGAAGGCGATGACCAGCCAGGATTTCACCAAAGGAGCGACGTACTACCATCGCCACGATGTGCAGCCCAAATGGGCCAAGAGCAAAACCTATGTCGCCACCTACGGCGATCATCTTTTCTACCGCAACTGATCCCGCCCTCCGAGCCGCGAGGCAGCCGCTGTGCGCAGCCGCTGTTTCGCGGCTCCTGTTTTCCCCTCAAAAATATCTCCGCTGCGCAGTTCCGGCTGGAACTAATCCAGAAAACGGTTATAGTGAATAACTGACACGTCAATCCGCAGCCTAAGGATTATTTTTTGTGCATTCAGACGGAAAGCATTCTATTGCCAAGCAGGTGACTGTCTGGCAATCAGCGGCCTTCGCATGCATCATCGCCTTAATTTGGCTGGACGAGATCATCGACATTCCCGCCCTGCTGCTCGGCGCGCCAAACACGCCGGTGAACTGGCGGGAGTCGCTTTTTGAAAGCGTGATCATAGCTCTGGTCTGGGTTTTTGTTATCCGTTCGACCAACAAGCTGTTTCAGCGAATGAAATATCTGGAAGGTCTGCTGTCGATCTGCGCTGCCTGCAAACGCATCCGGGGGCAGGACGGCGGCTGGCGGCCGCTGGAAACATATATCACAGAACAGTCTGACGCGCACTTCACGCATGGCATCTGCCCGGACTGTGCGGAACGGCTGTATCCTGATTTCAATCCGTATAAGAACAGAGCGGCTGGCTGATTTTTTACAGAAGAACAAAGCATCATCATGCCCAATTCCCCAAAAAATGACAGCAAAGCCGTTTTTGATCTGAAAGGTGCGGCGTTCACCATTCCGGTGCTGTCGTTGCGGAGGAATGAGCTGGACGAGCTGGCGGCTCAGCTGGCGGAAAAGGTGCGGCAAGCACAGGATTTTTTCCGCCATGCGCCGGTGGTGATCAGCCTGCGGGAGCTG
>NZ_JBLWEP010000036.1:12240-14061 GCF_048287355.1 Candidatus Electronema sp. TJ | reverse complement strand
CCGGAAGGCTGCGGCAAGATCGTCACTGAGCCGGTGCGCTCCGGTCAGAGTGTGACTGTCGGCCAAGGCGATCTGACCGTTCTGGCCTCAGTCGGCTCCGGGGCGGAAGTTGCCGCGTCGGGCAGCATCCATGTTTATGGTGCGCTGCGGGGCCGGGCTTTTGCAGGCTGCGGCGGCGATCAGAATGCCCGCATCTTCTGTCATAAGCTGGAGGCGGAGCTGGTGGCCATCACGGGCATTCATCTTGTCAGCGAAGACTTTCCCGCCCATCTGCGCTCCAAAGCTGCGCAGGTGCGTCTGCACGGCGGTCGGCTTCATATCACAGCGTTGTAGCTCATTGAAAAAAGGAGAGCGAATTTGACCAAGATTATCGTAGTCACGTCAGGCAAGGGAGGTGTCGGCAAAACCACCACCAGCGCGGCCTTTGCGATGGGCTTGGCCTTGGAGGGCCATAAAACGGTCGTCATTGATTTTGATGTCGGGCTGCGGAACCTTGACTTGGTCATGGGCTGCGAACGGCGGGTGGTGTATGATTTTGTCAATGTGATCAACAAAGAGGCCCGTCTTAATCAGGCTCTGATCCGCGACAAGCGCACTGAAAACCTCTACATCCTGCCTGCCTCCCAGACCAAGGACAAAGAGTCGCTGACCATGGACGGCGTGGAATGGGTGCTGAGCGAGCTGGCCGACAGCTTTGATTATATTGTCTGCGATTCGCCGGCAGGGATCGAGCACGGCGCATTCATGGCCATGTATTTCGCCGACGAGGCCCTTGTGGTGACCAATCCGGAGATTTCCTCAGTGCGCGATTCGGACCGCATCCTCGGCCTGCTGGCCAGCAAGACCAGACGGGTGATTGAAAACCGCAGCCCGGTCAAAGAGCATCTTCTTCTCACCCGCTACTCGCCGGAACGTGTGCAGAAAGGCGAGATGCTGTCAGTGAAGGATATTCAGGATATTCTGTCTATCCCGCTGCTGGGGGTCATCCCGGAATCCGAGGCCGTGCTGACCGCCTCCAACCAAGGCGTGCCTGTGATCGCCAACCGCAGCAGCGAGGCAGGCATGGCCTATCATGACTGCGTGGCCCGCTTCCTCGGCGAAGATGTGGAGATGCGTTTTATTGACCCGAAAAAGAAGGGTCTGTTCAGCAAACTCTTCGGGGGAAATTGACATGGGTCTGTTTGACTATTTCAATGCCAATCGGCGCTCAGCTGAGGTGGCCAAAGAACGGTTGAGCATTCTGATCGCCAGAGACAAAATTCAGCGCAACCGGCCGTCCTTCCTTCCCCAGCTTCAGGATGAGATATTGGCGGTGATCAAAAAATACGTGGATATCAATCAGGATGATGTCTCGATCACATTGGACCGGGAGAATGACTGCGAAATTTTGGAAGTGAACATCGCTCTGCCGGAGAAATCCTGCCAGCAGCGGACGGACACGCCGCCCGCTGCTGAACCGCCACGGGAGCCTTAGGCGTAGCCGAGAAAGCGGTCGGTTCTGATTTGCTCCGGGCCGATGCCGAGCGAAGCGAGCTGGCTTTCCACTGCCTTGACCATCATCGGCGGGCCGGAGATAAGAAAGATTGCCTCATCCAACTCAGGCAGTTCGCTGCGGATGATTTCTGCGCTGATCAGCCCGGCGTGCGCCTTCAGCCTGCCGCCTGGATGTTGCAGGACGTGAATCAGCCGAAACTGCGGCAGAGCCAGTCCGGTCAGATCCTCCGCAAAGGCGATGTCGTTTTCATCCTGATTGCCGTAGATCAGGGTGACTATGCGGCGGTCATGCCGGTGCGCGAGATCAGCGAGGATGCTGCGGATGGG
>NZ_JBLWEP010000036.1:7870-11996 GCF_048287355.1 Candidatus Electronema sp. TJ | reverse complement strand
GCGGCAAAGGCGAAGCCCGGCGGGCGGCTGAAACGATAGCTGACCGCCGCCGGGGTACGGACGACACGTTCGATGAAGGTGAGCTGAAAGGCCATGCTGTTTGTCTGAGCTGTATTGAGGCGGGCGAAACGATGACAGGAGTCATTATATCCCGCTGCGGCGGCCTGTCAACAGACGCAAGCCTGAACAATCCGGCGGATAAAAAACAAATGTTTGAGATCAAAAAATATTTACAGGAGCAGCGGCAACTTGTCGAGCAGGCCATGCGGCGGCATATGCTGGCGGCTGAAGGCGTTTTCGCGGCTCATGTTGAGACTATGCGCTACAGCCTCTTTGTCGGCGGCAAGCGTGTCCGGCCTATTCTCTGCCTTGCCGCTGGCCGCTGCGTCAGCGGTGCGCCAGACACAGAAGAGCTGCTTTTGCCAGCGGCCTGCGCTTTGGAGTGCGTCCACACCTATTCGCTGATCCATGACGACCTGCCGGCGATGGACAACGACGATCTCCGCCGGGGCCAGCCCACCTGCCATAAAAAATTCGGCGAGGCTGAGGCCATTCTGGCCGGCGACGGCCTGCTTACCTACGCCTTTGAGCTGCTCACCAGCACAGAATTTCCCGGTCCGGCCCCGGAGCTGCGCCTGCGGCTGGCGGCGATCTTGGCCAAGGCGGCAGGGCCGCTGGGTATGGTCGGCGGCCAGTTTCTCGATATCGCCAGCGAAGAACAACAGATTCCTTTCGAGCTGCTCCAGACCATCCACCGCTCCAAGACCGGCGCACTGATTACTGCTGCTGTGCAAATGGGCGCAGTCGGCGGCGGCGCGGATAGAACCCAGTTGCAGGCCCTGACCGAATACGGCCAAGCGGTCGGTCTTGCTTTTCAAATTGCTGATGATCTGCTGGATGTCACCGCCTCCACCGCACAGCTCGGCAAAACCGCCGGGCATGATGCCAAGCAGGGCAAAGCCACCTATCCCGCCTGTCTCGGCATCGAAAAAACCCGTGCGCTGGCGGCGGAAGCGGCAGACAAGGCTGTAGTCGCTTTGGCCGGTTTTGATCAGCGGGCTGAGCCGCTGCGGGCCTTGGCCCGCTACATCGTCAGTCGGACAAACTGAGCATGGAAGAAATCCGCTGCCTTCGTTCCACGCTGCTGGCCGGGCTGCCGCACGGGATGTTCTCCCGCAGCGGCGGGGTGAGCAGTCCGCCATTTGCCAGCTTGAATCTCAGCTATGGCGTGGGCGATGACGTGGAGCATGTCGCCGCCAACCGGCAGCGGCTCAAGCAGCACTTAGAAATCAAGCATATTGTCTCAGCAGTGCAGGTGCATGGCGACCGGGTGCTGGCTGCGGAGGATGTCAGGCGAGATGCTGAATACGAAAGCGCGGACGCGCTCGTCACCAGCCAGCGCGGCATTGGGCTGCTGATTCAGCAAGCTGACTGCCAAGCAGTACTGCTCCATGATCCGGCGCGGGAGGTCATCGCCGCTGTTCACAATGGCTGGAAAGGCAGTGTGCTGAACATCATAGCCGCCACCGTGCGCCTGATGAGGGATCATTACGGTTGCCGTCCGGCGGACTTACGGGCAGTGATCAGCCCCTCCCTTGGCCCTTGCTGCGCCGAGTTTGTCAATTGGCGGCAGGAGCTGCCCGCTTCCATGCATCGGCATCAGATCAGGGAAAATTACTTTGATTTCTGGGCGGTCAGCCAAGAACAGCTCACCGAGTCTGGAGTGAAGGCGGAGCAGATTGAGACCGCTGGCATCTGCACGGTCTGCAACCGGGATTTCTTCTCCTACCGCCGGGCAAGACACGATGAGGGTGGAACGGGCCGCACCGGACGCTGCGGCTCGGTCATCTCTTTGGCGTGATCAGATTGAGTCGGCTCTTTCGAGGATCATGCTGACGCAGTATAAAATGTGAGAGTATTGATCCTGATCTCATAGCCGGGCAAAAAAACAAGGGAAGTGCACCTAGCCCTGCCTGATGAAAAAATACAGTGTTCTTCTGATTGCCGCCGCTGTCCTGAGCGGCTGTTTTTTTCTTTATCTGTCCCTGCCGCCGCTGTTGCTGCGCCAGATTCCGGTTCCTTGCTCGGCGCAAGTGCTGGACCGGGACGGCAAAATTCTGCATCTGTTCACAGCAAAAGGCGGTTATTGGCGGCTGCCCTCCCGCTTGGAGCGTATTGACCCGGAATTCATCCGCCTGCTTTTAGCCTGCGAGGACAAACGCTTCTGGTCGCACTGGGGCGTAGATCCGCTTGCGTTGGGCCGGGCAGTCAAGCAGCTGGCCAGGCATGGCCGGGCGGTTTCCGGTGCGTCCACTATCACCATGCAGACCGTCCGCCTGCTCCATCCGCGCCCGCGCACGGTATTGAGCAAGCTGATTGAAATGGCCGAGGCTCTGCGTTTTGAGCGGCATCTGAGCAAGCAGGAGATACTCGAAACCTACCTGACGCTGGCCCCGTATGGCGGCAACATCGAAGGCATTGAGGCGGCCAGCCGTTTTTATTTTCAGAAAGACGCGGCCCGGCTCACGCCCTCCGAGATCGCTTTGCTGATCAGCCTGCCGCAGTCGCCGGAGCGGAGACGGCCAGACCGGCACCCTGAGCAGGCTGAGCTGGCCCGCAGCCGGGTGCTGGAGCGATTGGCGGAAAATGGTCTGCTCAGTTCTGATCAAGCCAAATTGGCGCGGACGCAGCCTCTGCCTGCCAAACGGCATTCTGCTCCTTTTCTCGCGCCGCAGTTCAGCCGCCAGCTCCGCGCTCTTCAACCGGAAAAAGAGCTGCTTCTCAGCTCGTTAGACCGAACAGTTCAGGAGAAAATGGAGGCCATCGCTGCGCAGGCCCAGCAGCGTCTTGGCGAGGAGGGCAAGAGGACACTGGCCCTCCTCGCTGTTGACAACCGGAGCCGTCAGGTGCTGGCTCATGTCGGCTCCGGCGGCTGGCGGATCAGCAGTCTTGATCTGACCAAGGCGCGGCGTTCGCCCGGCTCGGCTCTCAAGCCCTTCATTTACGGTCTCGCCTTTGAGCAGGGTATTCTTCACCCGGAAACCCTAATTCTCGATCGTCCAGACCGCTTTGGCAGCTACGGTCCAGACAATTTCGACCGCACCCACCACGGCTGGGTTTCAGTGCGCGAAGCACTGCACCGCTCGCTCAACCTGCCTGCGGTGCAGGTGCTGGAGCGTGTCGGCCCGCAGAACCTGCTGGCCCGCTTCGCCTCGGTCGGCGTTTTCATGGGCCGCAGTCAGGCTGAGGCGGGACTGTCGTTGGCTTTGGGCGGCACGGCCACGAATCTGCACGACCTCACCGCGCTCTACGCCGCATTGGCTGATCAAGGGGAATTCCGGCCCATCACCTTCAACCCTGCCGCGCCGCCCGGCCCGGAAAACCGCCTGCTGGCTCCGGCAGCGGCTTGGCAGGTGGATGAAATTCTGCGCAACCTGCCTGCCGCCGCCGGGCTGCAAACAACGGCAAAAATCCGCTACAAAACCGGCACATCCTACGGTTTCCGCGATGCTTGGGCCATTGGCTACACCCGGCAGCACACGATCGGAGTCTGGGTTGGGCGGCCCGATGGCGGCTACGGCAAGCGCACCACCGGAGCCGAGCTGGCCGTGCCGGTGCTGCTGCAAGCCTTCGCTGCTTTGCCCGCGCAAGTCGAGGCCGCTGACATCCCGCCTGCCGGTTTCCGGCGGCTCAGTCATAATCAATTGCCGCCGCATCTGCAATATTTCAGCCGCTCGGCAGCCGAGCAGAGCCAGCCCCGCATTTATTATCCGGTGGACGGCAGCAGTCTGCATCTCAGCGGCGAGCCAGTGCTGGTGTTGAAAGCCCACGGCGGCGCACCACCCTTTCACTGGCTGATCAATGGCCAGCCAGTCGCCAAAGAACAGCAGAGCGAGATCATCTCCTGCCCGCCGCCAGGGCCGGGCCTTGCCCGCATCACCCTGATTGACAGTCAGGGCCGCCGTGACCGGATTTCCGTCTGGGTGAATCTGGAAAACTGAGCAAGGTGCTGGCGGCTGCGCCAGCCGCTTTTCCGCTTGCTTATAAAGAGGAAAGAGGCTTATAATCGCATTATGAATAGTGCGATTCAAAATGAAAGAAAGGAGGCTGCCGTGAACAATATCAC
>NZ_JBLWEP010000036.1:0-7609 GCF_048287355.1 Candidatus Electronema sp. TJ | reverse complement strand
AGCTACTTGAAGAGGGCGGCCCGCTTTGTCAAAAAGCACCCGGAGCTGATCTCTCGATACGAGAAGACGCTGAAGATATTGGAAGTGAATCCGCAGCATCCTTCGCTTAGGATGCACCAGCTTCAAGGCAAGCTGAAGCATCTGCACTCAGTCTCCATCAACATTTCGTTCCGCATCACCTTGGAGTTTTATTTTTCCGCTGAAGAGATTATCTTGGTGAATGTCGGGCATCATAAGGAAGTCTATTGATAATCAAAAATGCTTACAAATATGGATATAATAAAATACATAGGAGCAATGGCTGGGCTTGTTGCCATTATTATTACGATTGTTGTGACATTCGTTCATGGACTGCGTGAATCACAGAATACTGAGAGGAAGCTTGAAGATGCCGAGAAGAAAGTATATGATATTGACTCTGAGTCCATAAAACAGACGATATTATCGCTACATGAATCACACGCCGACCTGAAAGAACAAGCTGACAGTATCAGCAGAATAATCCAAGAGAGTCAGCAACGTATCATTCTAGGCAATCTTTTCAATCTCTACAGCAAGCAGATTGAAAAGTATCAGCAGGAAACACGAACCCGCGCAACGTTTTCATTCTTCTTCGCCATCCTCTCCATGTCTGCTGGCATGGGCTTCATGTTCTGGGGCGGCAGTTTCATCCTCGCAGATCCAACCGCCAACCATGTTGCTGCGGGCGCAGCCATTTCTGCCATCGGGGGCGGCATCAGCGCGTACATCACCACAACCTTTCTTGATGTCCACAAGCTGTCGCTCACGCAGCTCAACCGCTATTTCACTCAGCCGGTCATCAATGATCATATCGTTATGGCGCAGCGGCTTGCGGAAGATGTGAAGGACGATGAAGTCAGAAAGAAATCCTACGAGAAAATCGTCAACAGCATCACCGCGCTGATTGATGCCACCAACGCGGATCTGCATAAAAGCGGCGGGAAGTGATTGCTGCCCGCCTCTGATGCCGAGCAAGAAAAGCTGACACTCCCTGCGCCGTTGCGACAGAGTTTCGGTCTGGGGGAATTTGGAAGACTGAGCAGGCCGCCGCCATTCTGCCTTTTGCTGTTTGACAACTTGGCAAAATAACAGAAGGTATGCGCTGATTATCGTCTCGTTGGCAGCAAGCAGCAACTGGCTGCGGATCAGCAGCGGCCTGTTGTTGTTCGGCTGCAAAAGGCTGCTGTCAAGCAGAACAAGGTTTCTGACAAACAGCAGCTCGTTGCTGCCGAACAACATGTTCCTGTTGCTCGGCAACATGCTTTTGCTGCCCGGCAACATTCGCCTTCGGCTTGCCAGCAGGCAACTGCTGCCGACTAAAATCCCTTTGCTGCCAAGCAGCATCCGTTTTTTGCCGGACTGAAACTGCCTTTTGCCTGGCCGCAAGGCAATTCAACTCATCATGGTAGCCCATGTCAAGAGCTACTGGACGAGGACTTTCTGCCGGAAGCCTGAGCCTGGCGGCATTTATTCCTTGCAGGGTAGGAGCATTCCTTTTACGCTTGTCAGCATCCGTGTTCCGCCAAGACGGAACGCCTTCCCGCCAGACCTCACTTCATCCCCGCGCCGCTGCACACGCTGTCTGCCGGAGCTGAACAACAAGAGAAGAAGAGCTGAGACAGCTCCATGCAGAGCAAAAAAACTGACGCGCCCTACGTTGCCGGGCATATTTCCTCGTACTGCCGTCTGCTGCGAAACAACGCCCGCTATCGTCGCTACTGGCTCTCCGGCAGCATCAGCCAGATTGGCGACTGGTTCAATTACATTGCCATTTTTGTCCTGCTCAGTCAGCTCACCGGCTCCGGCAAGGCTGTGAGCTGGTTTCTGATCGCCAAGCATCTGGCCCCGACTGTTTTTGGCCCGGCAGCAGGAGTGATTGCTGACCGTTACAGCCGCAAAGGCATCATGGTCGGCTGCGATCTGATCCGGGCCGCCTTGGTGCTCGGCTATCTGTTCGTTGAGGACAAGTCGCAGGTCTGGCTGATTTATCTGCTCGCCTTCACGCAGGAGGCGGTCTGGACGTTCTACAGCCCGGCCAGGCAGGCATCGCTGCCGAATTTGTGCAGCAAGGAGGAGCTGGGCATTGCCAATGGGCTGTCGGGTGCGTCGTGGTCGGTAATGCTGGCTGTCGGCGCGGCCTTGGGCGGTTTTTTCACCGCGCATCTCGGCTGGCAGGCGGCAATTGCTGCTGACAGCGTCAGCTTCCTCCTTTCTTCGTCGGTCATGGCCACAGTCTGCCTGCCGCACAGAGAGCGCAAGACAGCACCTGCCGCCGCCTTCTCCATCAGACGGCTCACTGGCTGGCATGATTTGCGCGAAGGATTTCTGTATGTGCGCTCGCAGCCAAAAATTGCCGCGCTGCTGCTGATCAAGAGCGGCTGGGCCTTGGCAGGCGGGGTGCTGGTGATGCTGGCGGTCTTTGGGGAGCAGGTCTTCGGCGCAGGCGGAGAAGGCGGGAAAAGCGGGATATTGTTCTCCATGCGCGGCGTGGGCGCGGCAGTCGGCCCGATCCTCGCCTGGCGGCTGATCGGGGAAAGCGAGAAGGCCATGCGGCAGGCAGTGGGCGCAGCGTTTTTTCTTTCCGCCGCCGCCTACCTCCTCTTCAGTCAGGCCCCGGACATGTTCTGGGCTGCGCTCTGGGTCTGCTGCGGTCATGCCGCAGGCTCGGTGCAGTGGGTTTTCAGCACCACACTGATTCACCGCAGCGTTGAAGACCGCTTCCGGGGCCGGGTCTTTTCAGCGGAAATGGCCATGCTCACCTTGGTGCTGAGCCTTTCCATCTGGCTCACCGGCGCGGCCATGGACACAGGCATCAGTCCGCGCCGCATCGTTTTCGGCTTGGCTCTGCTCTATATCCTGCCCGGTTTGACTTGGAGCTGGCATCTGCAAAACAGCAAGGGGAGCTGAAAAGCTCCCCTTGCAGACGCTCACCGGTGCTGCTCGCTCTCCCGGCGGAACTTCCTGCCGTTGTCCGGCCGACCGCCCCGGAACACCGGCTTTTCCTGGACAACCTTGACCGTCACCGGCTTGCCATTGACATCCGCCTGCTCAAAAGCGCTGACGATCTGAGCGATGTAGCGGCTCTCGCCCTCCAGCATGGCGGTGTTGCGCTGGATTTCGATCTTGCCGACTTTGATCCGTCCGCAGCCCGGCACCCCGTTGATCATGCTGATCAGGTTCTCTGGAAGAATGCCGTTGCGGCGGCCCACATTCAGATGGAACTGGGCGAATTCCCTGCTCTCGCCGCGCTCGTCCGCCAGAAAAGGCCGTCTTGGCCGCTCCTCTCTGCCGCCTTCCGTCCCCCCGCGCACGAACGGCGGTTTTCTTGTGTCCCGCCCGCCAAAAGTCTTGCCAAAGCCGTCATTGCGCAGACTTGGCCGCCGCTCCGAAGGTCTGGGGTTGAGGTCCGGCGCATTGCGGTAATAGTCCATAAATCTGCCGAACTCCAAGGCGATAATCTTCTTGACCAAGTCTTCCCGGCTCAGATGTTCCAGCTGCCCGGCGACTTCCGCATAGAGCGGCGCAATCTGCTCCTGATCCACGGCTGTGCCGCTGATGCGCTCAATCAGGCTGACCAACTGCTTGCGGCAAATCTCTTGGCCGTTGGGAATCTGCCGCTGCTGGAACTGCCGCTTCAGCCTGCTTTCCAACTGACGGATTTTGTACAGCTCACGCGAATCCACCAGCACCACTGAGATGCCGGTCCGGCCAGCGCGGCCAGTGCGACCGCTGCGGTGGGTGTAGTTGGCCGCGTCATCCGGCAGGCTGTAGTTGATGACATGAGTCAGATCGCTCACGTCCAGCCCGCGCGCGGCGACATCAGTGGCCACCAAGAGCTGAAGATTGCGGCTGTGGAATTTCTTCATCACCAAATCACGCTGGCTCTGGGTCAGATCGCCATGCAGCGCATCGGCCTTGTAGCCGTCCTGAATCAGCTTGTCCGCAATTTCCTGTGTGTCCATGCGGGTGCGGCAGAAGATGATGGCATAAATCTCCGGGCAGCTGTCCAAAACCCGCTTCAGGGAGGCATAGCGGTCTCTGGGGTGAATCAGATAGTATTCGTGGCTGACGTTCTCCGAGCCGGCGTTGCGCGCCCCGACCGTGACTTCGACCGGATTGCTCATGTACTTGCTGGCGATGTCCGCCACTTCCCGCGACATGGTCGCTGAGAAAAGCAGGGTGTTTTTCTCAGCCGGGGTTTCAGCCAATATCCCGTTCAGCTCCTCTTGGAAGCCCATGTTCAGCATCTCGTCAGCCTCGTCAAGCACGACGAAACGGACAGCGGCAATGTCGGCCAGACCGCGCCGGATCATGTCGCGCAGCCGTCCGGGCGTGGCGACGATGATCTGCGCCCCGCGCCGCAGCTCGCGGCTCTGCTGCTCAATGCTCGCTCCGCCATAGACGGCAACGATGTTGATTCCGCTGATTTTTTGTGAGAAAGATTCCAGATCCCGTGAAACCTGCATGCATAATTCTCTGGTCGGACAAAGGACCAAGCCCTGCGTCCGTCGGCTCGCCGGGTCGGTGAGCTGGATTAAAGGCAGGCCGAAGGCGGCGGTCTTGCCGGTGCCGGTCTGGGCCAAGCTGACGATGTCCGCGTGACTTTTTAAAATAAGCGGAATGGCCTGCTCCTGAATCGGAGTAGGCTCGGTGAAGCCGAGTTCAGAAAGCGCGTTGAGTATCTCGCTGCTGAGGCCAAGCTCTGCAAATGTGCTGCTCATAAAGAATGTTCCTGTGATAACTAGATGCCGTTGGAAAAATACGCAGTCCTTCCAAGAGGAAGGCTCTGTGCGGCGCGGGTTGCGGCGGAAAGGAGACAAGGTGGACTATGAATGAAGATTTGCTAAGATACACTGTGCCGCGCCAGAAAACAAACTGTTTTTTTGTTTCCGCCAGATTTTTTCGACCGCCGCTCACAGCAGCGCAAACTTGGCGAGTCCTTCAGCGTCGGATATTGTTTCCGCGCTGAGGGATGTTGACAGAGATGCCAATATTCTGTTTAATAAAATATGTTCCGCTCTGTTTCATTTTTTATACCGTTAAAAAAAATGTATCAAGCCGCAGCAACAAACACATCTTGCAGGATGCTGTTTTTCCCTTGCCTGCGTCCTGATCTGCCAACGAGAACCATCCATCATGGACAGACGCTCTTTTCTTGCCCTTGGAGCCAAAGCTGCCGCTGGAATTCTTTTTACGCAAACCGTTCCGGCCCTTGCCTCATCCCGTCCCCGCGCAGAAGAAGGTGTAAAAAATTTGGCCTTTTATCATACTCACACCCGCGAATGCCTTGACATCACCTACGCCCGCAACGGAGTGCACGATCTGAAAGCCCTCTGTCAGATCAACAAATACCTCCGAGATTTCCGCACCAGCGAGGTGCATCCTATCGACCCGGCCATACTTGACATCCTCTGGCAGATTCAGCAGGAAATCGGCTGCCGCAGCACCTACGAGATCATCTCAGGATACCGCTCCCCAAAAACCAACCGGAGGCTGCGCGGCAAAAGTGCCGGCGTGGCCAAGCGCAGTCTGCACATGAACGGGCAGGCGGTGGACATCCGCCTCACCGGCAAAAACACCCGGCTGGTGCGTGATTGCGCGGTGGCCTTGGAGCAGGGTGGCGTGGGCTATTACGCCTCCTCAGATTTTGTGCATATCGACACCGGCAGGTTCCGCGTCTGGTAACTGCGGTTTGCTTGCATCAGAAGGCAAAAAATAGGCCTGAAAGACGGCTTCCGCGCCATATACTTGCATCATCAAATACCGTTTCTTTGCGAACTGAAGATATTCTTTTATGAACACAGCTCACTTCCCGATTCCATTTGTCAAAATGAGCGGCACCGGCAATGATTTTATCCTCGTTGACCACCGCCAGCCGCTGATTGAACCTGATTCTATGTCCAAGTTCGCCGCCGCTGTCTGCCGCCGCAAGTTTTCCGTCGGCGCGGACGGCCTGATTTTGATTGAGAATTCCGAGCAGGCAGATTTCCGCTGGCGATTTTTCAATGCCGACGGCTCTGTGGCGGAAATGTGCGGCAACGGAGCGCGCTGCGCTGCCCGCTTCGCCTTCATGCAGGGCATTGCTCCGGCCAAGATGCGCTTTGAGACCTTGGCTGGGCTGATCGAGGCCGAAGTTTCCGGCAAAGAGGTGGCGGTGAAGATGACTGAGCCGCGTGACTTGCGCCTGCATCAGACCATCACCGTCAACAATGCTCCGCTCACCCTGCACAGTCTCAACACCGGCGTGCCCCATGCGGTGGTCTTTGTCGACAATATCGAAGAAACCGACGTGCGCGGCCTTGGCAGGATGATTCGCTATCATGAAGCCTTTCAGCCCGCAGGCACCAATGTCAACTTTGTTCAGAAGCGCGGCGATGCGTTCAAGGTGCGCACCTACGAGCGCGGCGTTGAAGATGAAACCCTTGCCTGCGGCACCGGCTCTGCTGCTAGCGCGATTATCGCCGCCCTGCTTGGCCAAGCCGCCTCGCCGGTGGAAATCATCACCTCCGGCAATGACCGCCTAACGATTTTATTCAGCCTGCCAGAGCATAAGACTGGCGGAACCGCGCCAATTGTTTATAATGTTTTCCTCAAAGGACCTGCCCATGCGGTCTATCAAGGCGAGCTGACCGCCGAGGCATTGCTTTAATCCAAGGAGAACGAGATGACAGCAGCACAACGAATTCAGGGCGCGATCACCGCCATCGTCACCCCGATGCGCGACGGCAAGGTTGACGAGGAAAGTCTGGTCAATCTGATCAATTTTCAGATCGAGAGCGGCATTCATGGCCTTGTGCCCTGCGGCACCACCGGCGAATCCGCCACCCTCAGCTTCGCCGAGCACAAGCGGGTGATCGAGCTGACCGTCAAGACTGTGGCGGGCCGCGTGCCAGTTATTGCCGGAACCGGGGCCAACAACACCCTTGAGGCCATCGAGCTGACCGAATCAGCCAAAGAGAGCGGCGCGGACGCAGTGCTCTCTGTGGTGCCCTATTACAACAAACCCAGCCAGGAAGGGCTGTACCGGCATTTCAAGGCCATCGCCGAGGCAGTGGACATCCCGATGGTGGTGTACAACGTGCCGGGCCGCACGGTCGTCAACATGACCCCCGCAACCGTGGCCCGTTTGGCCGAGCTGCCCAATGTCATCGGCATCAAGGAAGCCTGCGGCTGCCTGAACCAGATTTCCGAGATCATCCGCATCTGCCCGAAGGACTTCATTGTCCTGTCCGGCGATGATTTCACCTCCATGCCCACGGTGCTGATCGGCGGCAAGGGGGTTATTTCGGTGGTCTCCAACGTCATGCCAAAGGCGATGGCCGAGCTGATGGAGGCATCTTTGCGCGGCGACCTCGCCGCCGCCAAGGAGATTCATTACAAGCTCTTCCCGCTCATGGGCACGATGTTCTGCTACCCAAGCCCGGCACCAGCCAAGCAGGCGGCGCATCTGCTCGGCAAGATCGCCTCGCCTGAGGTCCGCCTGCCTATGACCGCGATGGACGAGCCGTCGCTGAGCAAGCTGACAGCGGAGATGGGCAAGCTTGGTCTGATTTGATGCCTTGAACGCCTTTGCAGGGGCGGCGCACAA
>NZ_JBLWEP010000035.1:0-18562 GCF_048287355.1 Candidatus Electronema sp. TJ | reverse complement strand
GGCGGCCGCACCGTCGGCGCAGGGGTCATCGTCAAAATTCTTGAGTAACGAGCGGGCAAGCAAGAGGAATTCATGATCTCCACAGATAAGATACGCATCAGGCTCAAAGGCTACGACTACAAGCTGCTTGACCAGTCCACTTCGGAAATCGTCGAGACAGCGCGGCGCACCGGTGCGACCGTGGCCGGCCCGATTCCGCTGCCGACCAGCATCAACAAATACACTGTGCTGCGTTCGCCGCACTGCGACAAGAAGTCGCGTGAGCAGTTTGAAATGCGGACGCACCGCCGTCTGCTCGACATACTGGAGCCGACCCAGCAGACTATTGACTCGCTCATGAAGCTGCAATTGTCAGCAGGTGTTGATGTGGAGATCAAGCTGCCCTGAGGCAGCCTGATTTGGTGGCTGGGAGGAAGCCGGAGGGCTGGTTCCGCCTTTTGAACAGAGTTCACGTTACAGGTTAAGCAAATGCCGAATACAAATGGAATACTGGGACGGAAACTGGGCATGACCAGAGTCTATAACGAGTTTGGCCAAGCCAGCCCCGTCACCGTCATCGAAGCCGGTCCCTGCTTCGTGCTGCAGCGGAAGACCGTCGGCAAAGAAGGGTACAACGCCATTCAGGTGGGCTTCCGCGAGAAAAAAGCCTCCCGGATGATCAAGCCGGAGGCTGGTCACTTCAAAAAATCTGGAGGAACCGGCTATTATCATGTCCGCGAGTTCCGGGTGGAGAACGCTAAAGCCTACGAGCTGGGCCAGCAGATCAGCGTCAGCGAGCTGTTTAAGGTTGGCGACAAGATTGATGTCACCGGACAGAGCAAGGGCCGGGGCTTCCAAGGCGTGATCAAACGGCACGGCTTCGGCGGCGGCCGCGAGACACATGGTTCGGATTTTCAGCGCCAGCCGGGTGCCATCGGCAGCAGCGCGTACCCCAGCCGGGTCATCAAAGGCAAAAAGCTGCCGGGGCACATGGGCACGGACCGGAAGACCATCAAGAATCTCACCGTGGTTGACATTCGTCCTGAGGAGAACATCCTGCTGGTGAAAGGCGCGGTTCCTGGTGCGAAAAACGGCTTGCTCAGCATTTACACCAAGGCATAGCCTGCCTTGCAAGGGAGAGGACTCATGGCAGTTTGTGATGTGATGAACACCTCGGCGCAGAAGGTCGCGGAGATAGAACTGAGCGACAGCCTGTTCGCTGTTCCGGTGAATACAGGAATCCTGCATGAAGTGGTCTGCATGCAGCGGGCCTGCAAGCGCAGCGGCAACGCGGCGACCAAGACCAGAGGCATGGTCAGCGGCGGCGGCATCAAGCCGTGGAAGCAGAAAGGCACAGGCCGGGCCAGAGCAGGCAGCAGCCGCTCGTCGGTCTGGTGCGGCGGCGGCACGGCCTTCGGCCCGCAGCCACGGGACTACAGCTACTCCATGCCGAAAAAAGTCCGGCGGCTGGCATTACGCATGGCGATTTCCGCCCGCATGGCCGAGGGCAACTTGGTCATTCTCGACCAGTTCGAGATGAATGCGCCCAAGACCAAGGAATTTGTCGCGGTGATGAAGAATTTCGCCTTTGACAACTGCCTGCTGGTTGCGGAGAAAGAAAATGCCAACCTCCTGCTGTCGGCCCGCAACGCGGTCGGCTATCAGATCATGCCGGTGGCGGGGCTGAATGTGTATGACATCCTGAAGCATGACAAGCTCATGATCCTCAGGGCAACTCTGGAGCAGCTGGAAGCGAGGCTGATGGTATGAAAAACATTTATGACATCGTCAAAGAGCCGTGCCTGACCGAGAAGTCCAACGCGCTTCAAGAGAAGCAGGGCACATTGACCTTCAGAGTCGCTTCGGCAGCCAATAAGATTGAGATCAGAAAAGCGGTCGAGCAGCTGTTTGATGTCAAGGTCTCTTCTGTGCGGACTGTCGCCATGCGCGGCAAGAAAAAACGGGTCGGGGCAAAATCCGTCGGGCGCACCAGCGACTGGAAAAAAGCCTATATCACCCTGTCGCAGGGGAAAATAAACTATCTTGACGAGCTGTAACATTCCCTTGAGACTGCGGACCGCAGTGCAACGCTTTTACAGATAAACGGAAAGGAAAATGGCAATCAGGACCCATAAACCGACATCACCGGGCAAAAGGCATCATGTGGCCGTGGTGCACCCTGAGCTTTCTGACAAGGCTCCTGAAAAGAGCCTGCTCGCGCCCCTGAAGAGCACCGGCGGTCGCAACGCCTACGGACGGGTCACCGCTTGGCATCGGGGCGGCGGGCATAAGCGCAAATACCGCATCATTGACTGGAAACGGAACAAGACCGGCGTGCCGGCGAAGGTTGCCGCTCTTGAATATGATCCGAACCGCTCCGCCAACATTGCTCTGCTGCATTATCTGGACGGAGAGAAATCCTACATCATCGCGCCGGAAGGCATCAGTGTCGGCGACATGCTGACCGCCGGCTCGGACGCGGACATCAAACCGGGCAACTGTCTGCCGATGAGCAGCATTCCGCTGGGCACGATCATCCACAACGTGGAGATGAAGATCGGCAAGGGTGCGCAGATTGTCCGCTCCGCCGGCTCGGCGGCCCAGCTGATGGCCAAAGAGGGCGAGCATGTGCTGGTCAAGCTGCCTTCTGGAGAGGTGCGCCGTTTCAACAGCCAGTGCCGGGCCTGCATCGGTGCGGTCGGCAACTCCGAGCACAGCAGCGAAAAGCTGGGCAAAGCTGGACGTTCCCGTTGGCTGGGTAAGCGGCCCACCGTGCGCGGCGTAGCCATGAACCCGGTTGATCATCCGATGGGCGGCGGTGAGGGCAAGAGCTCTGGCGGAAGGCATCCATGCTCACCATGGGGCATGCCGACCAAGGGCTACAAAACCCGTCGGCGCAAGAAGACCTCCAGCCGGGACATTGTCACCAAGCGCAAGTAATTTCAGGAGAATACCGACATGGCGCGTTCAGTCAAAAAAGGGCCTTTTGTGGACGATCACCTGATGAAGAAGGTGGCGGGAGCACAAGGGGCGGGAAAGGTTATAAAAACTTGGTCCAGACGGTCGGACATTGTTCCTGAGATGGTGGGCCTGACCTTCGCCGTGCACAACGGCAAGAAGTTCATCCCGGTTTATGTGTCGGAGAACATGGTGGGGCACAAACTGGGTGAGTTCTCGCCGACGAGAACCTACCACGGACATGCGGCGGATAAAAAGGCCAAAGCGAAGAAATAGAACACTATCAGGAGCTAACGATGGAAGCAAGAGCCGTCGCCAAACACATCCGCATCTCCCCGCAGAAAGCGAGACTGGTGGCTGACGTGGTCCGGGGCAAAGATGTGGAGACCGCTGTCACCACCCTCAGATTCATGCCCAAGAAAGCGGCCAGGATACTGCGCAAGGTGCTGCAGTCTGCTGTGGCCAATGCCGAGCAGACCGAAACCATTGATGTGGACACCCTGTATGTGAAGGAAATCCAGATCAACGGCGGGCCGATGCTGAAGAGGTTCCGGCCCCGGGCCATGGGCCGGGCCGGCAGAATACTGAAACGGACCAGCCACATCACTGTGGTCGTCGATGAGGCCTGAACAGGCCGCTCCGTCGGATTTTAGAGATCAACTGCACAGGGAACACGGAGGACACGTTGGGACAAAAAGTCAATCCTGTAGGGCTGCGGCTCAACATCACCAGAACATGGGATTCCATCTGGTATGCTGACAAGGACTACGCCGCCAATCTGCATCAGGATCAGCAGATCCGCAGCTATCTGAAAAAAAAGCTGTATCACGCCGGCGTGTCCCGCATCGTCATCGAGCGGACCGGCGACAAGGTGCGGGTCAAACTGTTCACGGCGCGGCCTGGCATCGTCATCGGCAAGAAAGGTGCCGAGATAGAGAATCTGAAGAAAGACATCGAGCAGAAGTTTGGCCGAGAGTGCATGCTGGACATCCAAGAAGTGCGGCGGCCTGAGGCCGATGCCCAGCTGGTGGCCGAGAACATCACCTCCCAGCTGGAAAAGCGCATCGCCTTCCGCCGGGCGATGAAGAAGGCCATCAGCAGTGCGCTCCGCTTTGGGGTCAAGGGCATCAAAATTTCCTGCTCTGGACGTCTCGGCGGGGCGGAGATGTCTAGAACTGAGTGGTTCAAAGAGGGCCGGGTGCCCCTGCACACGCTGCGGGCGGACATTGACTACGGTATGGCGGAGGCCAGCACCACCTACGGCCAGATCGGGGTGAAAGTCTGGATATTCAAAGGCGAAGTGCTGACAGGCGACGTGCCTGTCGAGCAGTAATGTGCCGTGCGGACGGCAGGTGTTGAAATATGTTAAGTCCACGCAAAGTAAAGCACAGGAAGCAGCATAAAGGCAGGATGCGGGGCGAAGCCCAGCGCGGCTCCCAGCTCGCCTTTGGCGACTACGCCCTGAAGGCGGAGGGCTGTGGGCGCATGACTTCGCAGCAGATTGAGGCAGCCCGTATCGCCATCAACCGCAAAGTGAAGCGCGGCGGCCAGTTGTGGATCAGAGTTTTTCCGGACAAGTCTATCACCAAGAAGCCTGCTGAGACCCGCATGGGCGGAGGCAAGGGAGTGCCGGACCACTGGGCGGCGGTCATCAATCCGGGCCGGATTCTGTATGAGCTGAAAGGAGTGCCGGAAGATGTGGCCAAGGAGGCGTTGCGGCTGGCTTCCTACAAGCTGCCGTTCCCGACCAAGATCATCGCCAGGAGCAGCACAATATGAAGAATCAAGCCAAAGCCAGCGAGCTGCGCAAGATGAGCGGCGAGGAGCTGCGCAAGAAGGAGAAGGAGCTGCGCGAGGAGCTGTTCAAGCTCAGATTTCAGCACGGGGTGCGGCGGCTGGAGAATCCAGCCCGGCTGCGGCAGCTGCGGAAGGATATAGCCAGAGTGCAGACCGTTCTGACCGAACAGGCCTGATGACGGCAGGATACAGCACCGGATCATAGAGAATGAGCGAGAATTCAAGCACCAGAAAAACCCAGTTGGGTTGTGTGAAGAGCAACAGCATGGACAAGACGGTGGTCGTCACGGTCGAGCGGAAAGTCAAACACAAGTTGTACGGCAAGTACATCCGCCGCAGGGTGAGCTACATGGCTCATGACGAGGCTAACGAATGCAAGGTTGGCGACACTGTCCTGATTGAGGAATGCCGTCCTCTGTCCAGGCACAAACGTTGGCTGGTCAGAACCATTGTCCAGCGGGCCGTCTGATTGATATTGACAACGGCTTTTGAGCGCAAGGTGATATAATTATGATTCAGACAGAAAGCAGACTGAATGTCGCTGACAATTCAGGAGCCAAAGAAGTGCTCTGCATCCGGGTGCTGGGCGGCACAGGCCGTCGTTACGCCAGCATCGGCGACGTAATCGTCGTCACCGTCAAGGAGGCTCTGCCTCATGCCAAAGTCAAAAAAGGCGACGTGATGAACGCGGTAGTAGTGCGAACGAAGAAGGAAATCAGTCGCCCTGAAAATACCACGGTCCGTTTTGATGACAACGCGGCAGTGTTGCTCTCTGGCGGCGGCGAGCCGGTAGGGACGCGAATTTTTGGGCCGGTAGCCCGTGAACTGCGGTCGCTCGGTTTTATGAAGATTATATCTCTTGCGCCGGAAGTGCTGTGAGGCGGGGCAGGAAGCGAGGATAGAGAAGATGCGGCAGGGACAGACAAGTTTGCAGAAGAACGATCAGGTGGAAGTTATTGCCGGCAAAGATAAGGGGCGTGTCGGCAAAATCCTCAGAATTGACCGGGAGAACAGCCGGGCCGTGGTCGAGCGGATCAATGTGATCACCAAGCACCAGAAGGCTGTTGGCGCACAGCAGCCGGGCGAGATCGTCAAAAAGGAAGCCCCCATTCACATCTCAAATCTCATGCTTGTCTGCCCGGAGTGCGCGAAGACAGTCCGCACAGGGAAAAAGTTCCTTGAGGATGGCACAAAAGTCCGGGTCTGCAAGAAATGCGGTGCCACCTTGATAAAATCCGGAAAGTGAGCAATCTGCCGGTTACAGGACGACGGAGCAAATAAGAATGGCGACAATGAAGGAACTGTACGAGAACGAGTGCAGACCGCAACTCCAGAAGGCGTTCGGATACAAGAACATGTTTCAGATTCCGAAGCTGGAGAAGATCGTTCTCAACATGGGTCTGGGCGAGGCGGTGCAGAACCCCAAGATCGTCGAGAAGGCGGCGGGCGAGCTGACGATGATCGCAGGCCAGAAGGCTGTGGTCACCCGGGCTAGAAAGTCTATCTCGACCTTCAAGCTGCGTGAGGGGATGCCCATAGGGGCCTGTGTGACCCTGCGCAAGGAACGGATGTACGATTTTTTGTCCAAGCTGATCAACATCGCCCTGCCGCGCGTGCGTGACTTCCGGGGCATCTCCGCCAAGGGCTTTGACGGCAGAGGCAACTTCTCGATGGGCGTGAAGGAGCACATCATCTTCCCTGAGATTGACTATGACAAGATTGACAAGATCAGGGGACTGAACATCACTATCGTCACCACTGCCAAAACGGATGATGAGAGCCGCGCCTTGCTGTCCATACTGGGAATGCCGTTCCGCCAGCAGCAGAAGGCCGATGACGGCAAAGCGGCGGCGTGAGCCGGAACTATTAAAGCGGGAGATTTTCCATGGCAAAAAAATCACTGATCGCCAAGGCGGGACGGAAGCAAAAATTTGAGGTGCGCACCTATAACCGGTGCAAGCTCTGCGGGCGCCCGCGCGGCTATCTGCGCAAGTTCGGCTGCTGTAGACTCTGCTTCCGCAAACTTGCGTCGGAAGGCAAAATCACCGGCGTGACCAAGTCCAGCTGGTAGTCCGCCGGGTGTCAGGCATTAAACGCATATTTCACAGAGGTAATTCGGATGTCGATGAGTGATCCGCTGGCGGATTTTCTGACCAGAATACGAAATGCTGTCCGGGCGAATTTTGACACGGTGGAGATTCCGCAGTCAAAGCTGAAGGTCAGGGTGGCCGAAGTGCTGAAGAACGAGGGCTACATCGCCGGTTATCAGCTTGCCGACCAAGGCGTGCAGGGTGTCATCAGAATCGAGCTGAAGTACGGTCCGAACCGTGAGCAGGTCATCACCGGCATCCGCCGGGTGTCCAAGCCCGGACTGCGCCAGTATAAAAAGAACGATGCCATTCCCAAAGTGATGAGCGGTCTCGGCGTGGGCATACTGACCACGTCCAAGGGAGTGATTTCAGACCGCGAAGCGCGGCGGCTGAACGTCGGCGGTGAGCTGCTCTGTGAAGTATGGTAGCCGTCCGGCCTGAGAGGAGATAAGAAAATGTCGCGAATCGGAAAATCGCCTGTCGAGCTGCCAGGCGGAGTCAAAGTGGAAATTCAGGGCACCCAAATCAAAGTCACCGGTAAAAAGGGGACGCTGGAGCGGAGGCTTCGCCCGGAAATCGATGTCGAGCAGCAGGGCAGCCAATTAGTCTTCAAGCCCAAGGGCGGCGGACGGCAGGTTTCTGCCTACTGGGGGTTGACCCGGACGCTGGTTAACAACATGGTCACCGGCGTGGACAAGGGTTTTGAGAAAGTGCTGGCCGTGGAGGGCGTAGGTTACCGTGCTGCCGTGGAAGGTGCCAAGCTGACCCTCAACGTCGGCTACTCCATTCCGGTGGAGTTCAAGCTGCCGACAGGCATCGCCGCCGCTGTGGACAAAAGCAACAACATCACCATCTCCGGCATAGACAAGGAGCAGGTGGGTCAGACAGCCGCGACCATCAGGGCGATCCGCAAGCCTGAGCCGTACAAAGGCAAGGGCATCCGCTATGCTGGCGAGCATATCGTCCGCAAGGCGGGCAAGTCCGGCGCGAAAGGCGCGAAGAAAAAATAACTCTCCGGCTTTCAGGATAATTCAAGGATGAAGTCATGGCAAAGCAAAGCATCAAGCTGACAGCGCGGAATAAACGGATCAGAAGAATACGCACCAAGATCACCGGCACGCCGGAGCGTCCGAGAATGCGTGTTTTCCGCAGCAACCGGCATATTTACGTGCAGATCATTGACGACACCCAGCATCGGACGCTGATCTCCATGTCCACGGAGGATAAGGAGTTTGAGGCAGCTGATCTGAAAGGCAAGGTGGCTCAGGCGGGCCGGGTGGGCGAGATGGCGGCCAAACGCGCCCTTGCCGCCGGAATCGCCAAGGTGGTGTTCGACCGGGGCGGCAATCTGTATCATGGCCGGGTCAAAGCCCTTGCGGACGGTGCCCGGCAGGGCGGTCTGAATCTGTAATCCACACGGACAAATTCACCAGATCGGAGGTGTTTCTTGGCTGATTTAAAACGTGCCAAAGAAGGCAATCAGGACGAGCTGATCGAAAAGATCGTTTTTATCAACCGCGTCGCCAAAGTTGTCAAGGGCGGTCGCCGTTTCAGCTTCAGTGCCATCGTCGTGGTCGGCGACGGCAAAGGCCGGGTCGGCCAAGGCTTGGGCAAGGCTAATCAGGTGCCGGAGGCGATCCGCAAAGGTGTGGAGCGCGCCCGCAAGGACATGAAGAAAATTGCCATGACCGACGTGTCCATTCCCCATTATGTGGACGGCAAGTTTAAGTCTGGCAAGGTGATGCTGCGGCCTGCTTCTGACGGCACCGGAGTCATCGCGGGCGGCCCTGTCCGCGCCGTGCTGGAGGCCGCCGGGGTGCAGAACATCCTCACCAAATGCCAAGGCTCCAACAATCCGCACAACATGGTCAAGGCGACGATGGACGGCCTGAGAAGGCTGCGTACTGTCGAGGAGATCGCCCGTCTGCGCGGGCTGGCTGCGGACGGGATGGTGGCCTGATCGGCAATCATAACCACGAGATTGAATCATGAGCGACACTGTGACAATAACCCAAGTCAAGAGCGGTATAGGCAGCACGGAGAAAATCCGCGCTACGCTGACCGGTCTGGGGCTGAAGATGCAGAAAACGGTCACCAGAAAGGACACTCCTGAGATCAGAGGTATGATACGGAAAGTGCAGCATCTGGTGCGGGTGGAGGAAAAACAATGCTGAAGCTGAACAATCTTTCGCCGACTGAAGGCTCCCGCAAACAGCGGAAGCGGATCGGACGCGGCCAAGGCACAGGACACGGCAAAACTGCGGGCAAAGGCCACAAAGGTGCCAAGGCACGCACCGGCTTTTCGATGAAGGCAGGTTTCGAGGGTGGACAGATGCCGCTGCACCGCCGTCTGCCCAAGATTGGTTTCACCAACAAATTCAAAAAAGAATATCTGATCATCAGCCTGTCGGATTTGGACCGTTTTGAGGCAGGCGCGGTGGTCAACCGCGAAGCCCTGCTCGCAGCTGGTCTGATCGGCGGCAAAGACAGCAGGCTACTTAAAGTGCTTGCCAATGGCGAGATTAGCAAAGCCGTGACTGTTGAGGCGGATAAAGTCAGCCAAGGTGCCAAGGAAAAAATCCTTGCTGCCGGAGGCGCAGTCAAGGAGTAGTCTATGAGCGGACTTGCTAGCGCAGCACATATTCCTGAGCTTCGCAAAAGGGCTGTTTTCACCCTTTTAATGCTGTTGGTGTACCGGATGGGGGTGCAGATACCTACGCCCGGCATCAACGGCGAGGCATTGGCTGCGTTTTTCGAGCAAAACGCTAAAACGTTGTTTGGCATGTTCAACATGTTTTCCGGCGGCGCACTGGAGAACTTCTCCATATTTGCTCTTGGCATCATGCCATACATCTCCGCTTCAATTATCATCCAGCTGCTGACGGTGGTTATTCCGCAGTTGGAAAGTTTGAAGAAGGAGGGGGCCGTCGGACAGCGAAAGATCACCACCTACACCCGCTTCGGCACGGTGGCATTGGCTTTGGTGCAGGGGCTGTTCATCGCTACGGGGTTGGAGAACATGTCCGCGCCGTCTGGTGGTGCGCCGATCGTCCTGCATCCGGGCTGGGATTTCAAGCTGCTGACTGTGCTGACACTGACCTCCGGCACAGCCTTCATCATGTGGCTGGGCGAACAGATGACTGAGCGCGGCATCGGCAACGGCATCTCTATGATCATTTATGCGGGCATCATCGCCAGAATGCCTGCGGCAGTGGGCAATTCGATCCAGATCATTCAGTCCGGCCAAATTCCGTTCATACTCGTGCCGCTGCTGCTGGCGATGATGTTTGGCGTGGTTGCGTTAGTGGTTTATTTTGAGACAGCTCAGCGTAAAATTCCTATCCAATACGCCAAGCGGGTTGTGGGCAGGCGGGTATATGGCGGACAATCGTCGCATCTGCCGTTGAAGATTAATATCGCCGGTGTTATCCCGCCGATTTTTGCCTCATCCATCATGATGTTTCCGGCCACCATCGGCAATTTTATCCAAATTGACTGGGTGCAGCGGGCATCGGCGGCTATGTCTCCGGGAACAATATATTACTACCTGCTTGATGTCGGCATGATCATCTTTTTCTGCTTCTTTTATACGGCGGTGACGTTCAACCCCGATGAGGTGGCGGAAAATCTGAAAAAGAATGGCGGTTTCATTCCTGGCATTCGGCCTGGCAAAAAATCAGCGGAGTTTATTGATAAGGTTCTGATTCGTTTGACCGTGGTCGGCTCCATCTATCTGGCCGCTGTCTGCGTGCTGCCGACCGTGCTGATTCACCGCTTCAGCATTCCGTTCTATTTCGGCGGCACAGCTTTGCTGATTGTGGTTGGCGTGGCCATTGACACCATATCCAAGGTGCAGTCCCATCTCGTCATGCGCAACTACGAAGGCTTCATGAAAAGCGCAAAACTGAAAGGGCGTTGATTGGGCGGCGAAAAAGAAATCACCGTCAAAAGTCCAGCCGAAATTGAGATCATGCGCCAGGCGAACCGGATCGCCGCCAGCGTGTTGCAAATGCTGGAGGAACGGATCGTTCCCGGAACCACCACCATGCAGATGGACCGTTGGGCGGAGGAGTGCTGCCGGGATCACGGCGCGTCTCCGGCCTTTCGCGGCTACCGGGGTTTTCCCGGCAACCTCTGCGTCTCGGTCAACGAGGTGGTAGTGCATGGCATCGCCTCCAAGAAAGTCAAAGTGGCTGAAGGCGACATAATCTCCCTTGATTTTGGTGCCTTGTACAAAGGCTATTACGGTGATTCAGCGATCACTGTGCCGGTAGGCAGTATTTCCGACAAGCACCGCCAGCTGCTGGAAGTCACCCGTCAGGCTCTGGAGCTGGGCATACGCCAAGTGCAGGTCGGCAATAGAATTTCCGACATCTCCAAAGCGATTCAGACCCATGCCGAGCGGCATGGGTATTCGGTGGTGCGGGACTTTGTTGGTCACGGCATCGGCAGAGGGCTGCACGAGGGTCCGGAAGTGCCTAATTATGTCCAGCGGGACAAGCCTTCGCCAAGGATTGTCGAAGGCATGGTGCTGGCCATCGAGCCGATGGTCAATGCCGGAACATACAAGGTCAAGGTGCTGAAGGACGGCTGGACTGTGGTCACGGCGGACCGCAGGCTCTCCGCCCATTTCGAGCATTCAGTGGCGGCGACGGCGGCTGGGCCGCTGGTCCTGAGCAGGCGGGAAGGTGAGAAGACTGCGGTCTGATCTTGCTTTTTCCGTGTGCAACTATTACAGTGGACGGAAAAAATATGGCGAAAGAAGAAGCCATTGAAGTCGAAGGAACGATCATTGAGCCGTTGCCCAATGCGATGTTCCGGGTGGAGCTGGAAAACGGGCACAAAGTGCTGGCCCATATCTCCGGCAAGATGCGGATGCACTATATTAAAATTCTTCCCGGCGACCGGGTGACGGTGGAGCTTTCTCCTTACGACCTGACCAGAGGGCGGGTGACATTCCGCTCCAAAGGAACTCCCGGGAAGGGCAAATGACACAGAGAAGGAATGCGCGATCATGAAAGTGCGATCATCTGTCAAAAAAATATGCAGTGACTGCAAGATTCTCAAACGCAAGGGCGTTGTCCGGGTCACCTGCAAGAACGCGAAACACAAGCAGCGGCAGGGATAATCTCTCAGGCGGCAACAGCGACGAAAAGGAGCAGAGCTTTGGCACGTATAGCAGGCGTGGATTTGCCACGGAACAAGCACATGGACAGGGCGCTCACCTATATTTACGGCATCGGTCTCACGACCGCCCGGCAAATTCTGGACAAAGCGGACCTGCCCTATCAGATGAACTCTGACGACCTGAGCGCCGACGATGTGAACCGCATCAGGCTGATCATCGAGGCCGAGCATGTCGTGGAAGGCGACAAGCGGCGCGAGGTGGCGATGGACATCAAGCGGCTGATTGATCTCGGCACCTACCGGGGCCGCCGCCACCGCCAGGGGCTGCCCTGCCGGGGCCAGCGGACCAAGACCAACGCCAGAACCCGCAAGGGTCCCAGACGCTGAACAGCGGACTTGACACGATAAGCAAAAGACACGTCCGCAGCAGGCGGAAGTGCTGACACGGAGCAGAAATGGCAAAGGAGAAAAAGGCAGCTGACCGGGGCAAAGCGAAAACCCCGCGTCGTGAACGGAAAAATGTGCAGGAAGGAATAGTTTTCATCTATTCGACCTTCAACAACACCGTGGTGACAGTCGCCGACAAACTGGGCAATGTTCTTTCTTGGTCCAGCGCAGGAGTTATTGGTTTCAAGGGATCGCGCAAATCGACACCTTTCGCGGCTCAGAACGCTCTGAGCGACGCAGTGGCCAAGGCCAAAGAGCATGGCCTGCGCAAAGTGGAGGTCCGGGTGAAAGGGCCGGGGCCGGGCCGCGAATCCGCTCTGCGCGCCTTAAGCGGAACCGATCTGGAGATCAGCCGGATTGTTGATGTCACTCCGGTGCCGCACAACGGCTGCAAGCCGCCCAAGTGCCGCCGGGTTTGATCGCAGTTGTGATGTTTTTTTGTACGGTCGCTGCCAGCTCAGAGCTGACCGCAGCGTAAAACCGTTACCGATTTTATTTTTGAAGAGGAAAAATACGTGGCCAGATATACCGGAGCTTCCTGTAGGATGTGCAGGCGTGAGAACCTGAAACTGTATCTGAAAGGCGAACGCTGTCATTCTGACAAGTGCTCATTTGAACGCCGGGCTTTTGCGCCGGGCCAGCACGGACAGAACCAATTCCGCAAGTCTTCTGATTACGCCGTGCAGCTGCGCGAGAAGCAGAAGGTCAAGCACATGTACGGCATGCTGGAAGACCAGTTCCGCAGATATTTCCATGAGGCTGACCGGGCCAAGGGCGTGACTGGCTACAATCTGCTGGCCATGCTGGAGTGCCGTCTGGACAATGCGGTGTACCGCCTCGGCTTCGCCAGCTCCAGAGATCAGGCCCGCCAGCTCATCCGCCACAATCATTTTCAGGTCGGCGGCAAGAAAGTTGACATCCCATCGTTCCAAGTGAAGGCTGGCGACATGATCTCCCTCAAGGAGAAAAGCCGCAAGAACACCATGATTCAGGAAAACTTGAACGGTGCGGCCCGCCGGGGCATTCCGGCGTGGCTGGAGCTGGACAAGGTTAATTTCCAAGGAAAGGTGATGAGAGCACCGGTTCGGGATGAGATCACCATGCCGATCAACGAGCATCTCATTGTCGAGCTGTACTCCAAGTAAATCAAGGGCAGGTGGGCTGGATGACACAGGAAATCCGGGATGACAATCCCTTTTACAAGAACTGGCATAACTTGGTTATGCCGGAACGGCTGGAAGTCGCCAAAAGCACCCACTCCTCCAGATACGGCAAATTTGTCTGCCAGCCGCTGGAGCGGGGCTTCGCGGCGACCATCGGCAATTCCCTGCGCAGAATCCTGCTGTCCTCGATCCGGGGCGCGGCCATCACCTCGGTGAAAATCGAAGGGGCGCAGCATGAGTTCACCACCATCGAAGGGGTGCATGAGGATGTGGCCGACATCATTCTCAACCTCAAGCAGGTGCGGCCCAAGCTGAACTCCGCCGAGCCTCGGATCGTCTTCATCAAGAAAGACGGCCCCGGCGTGGTCACAGCGAAAGATATAGACGGCAGCTCCGGCGTGGAGATCATGAACCCGGACCAGCACATCTGCACGGTGACCGGCGAGAACGCCTCTTTCCTCGCCGAGCTGGAAATCCAGTGGGGCAAGGGCTATGTCCCGGCGGAATGGAACAAAAAGGAGAATCAGCCCATCGGCGTGATCTCTCTTGACGCGGCCTTTTCGCCAGTGCGCCGGATGCAGTACGTGGTCAGTCAAGCCCGCGTCGGCCAGCACACCGACTACGACCGCCTGACCATGGAAATCGAGACGGACGGTTCGGTGCAGCCGGAGAATGCGCTTGCCTACGCGGCCAAAATTCTCAAGGAGCAGATGACGGTCTTCATCAACTTCAACGAGCAGGAAGCCGACCTTCCTGAGCGGATGAAGGGTGACGGCGGCGGCGGCGGCTTCCCGGCCTTCTTGGATAAGAATGTCGAGGATCTGGAGCTGTCGGTCCGTTCGGCCAACTGCCTGAAGAACGCCGACATCCAATATATCGGCCAGCTGGTGCAGAAGACCGATGCCGAGATGCTGAAGACCAAGAACTTTGGCCGCAAGTCGCTCAATGAGATCAAGGCACTGCTCTCGCAGCACAACCTGACGCTCAACATGAACCTTGAGGGCTGGATTCCGCCTGACCAGCGCGAGCGCGAGCGCAGCTACGACGAAGAGTGAGCCGCACCAGCCGCTCTTGACCCATTTGCTTTTCCGACAGACAAGGACAGAAGAATGAGACATAGAAACGCAGGCCGCAAGCTGAACAGAGACAGCGCCCACCGGCTGGCCATGCTCCGCAACATGGTGACTTCCCTGCTTGAGCACGAGCGCATCGTCACCACCCTGCCCAAGGCCAAAGAGCTGCGCCGGGTTGCTGAGAAGATGATCACCCTTGGCAAGCGCGGCGATCTTCACGCCCGCCGTCAGGCAGCTTCTTACGTGCGCTCCAAGGCTCTTGTGACCAAGCTCTTCAACGATCTGGCTCCGCAGTACGCCAATCGTCAGGGCGGCTACACCCGCATCATCCGCACCGGCGTGCGTCCCGGTGACGCTGCGTCCATGGCCTTGATCGAACTGGTGAACTACGAGGCCCCCGCGCCTGCCGCGCCGCAGGCTGAAGAACAGAGCGGAGCCGAGGCGTAAGCTGAGTTTTTTCCGCTGAACAAATTCAGGCCGGTCCGATGTGTTCATCTGACCGGCCTTTTTCTTGCCATGTCCGCAGAATCCGTCCTTCCTCAGTCCGCTTGGCCGGAGCTGGGCGCGGAGCCGTTCCGTTTCCGCTGCCATGCCGAAGTGAGCTGCTTCTTGTCCTGCTGCCGTCAAGTCGAGCTGCGGCTTTTCCCCTACGACATCCTCCGCCTGAAAGAAAATCTTGGGCTGAGTTCCGCCGAATTTCTTCAGGAGCACACCCGGCTCGGTGCAGGAGCGCACCCGTTCTTTCCGGCGGTCTTCCTCAACATGCGCGAAGACGGCGGGCACGCCTGCCCCTTTCTCACGGAGCAGGGCTGCTCAGTGTACAAAGACCGGCCCTCGGCCTGCCGCACCTATCCGCTGGAACGGGCGGTTGAAAAGACGGCGGACGGCAGTCTGCGCAGCCGCTGGTTCCTCACCGGGCACCCGTACTGCAAAGGGCATTTCGAGGAGCATGTGCAGACCGTCAAGCAGTGGGAGCGCGAGCAGCGGCTGCATGAGCACAATCTGTTCAACGACCTCTGGGCCGAGGTGGACATCTTCTTTGCCAGCAATCCGTGGCAGGGCGAAGGAGCTGCCGGGCCGCTTCAGCAGCTTGCCTTCATGGTCTGCTGCAACATTGACGCATTCCGCGACTACGTGCGCCAGCACAACCTGCTGGCCGGGTTCCGTCTGGAGCGCGACCGCCGCCGCCGGATCGAGCAGGACGACAGCGAGCTGCTCAAGTTCGGCTTTGACTGGCTGCTGCATGTGCTGGGCGACCGGCGCACCTTGATGCCGCGCTGATCTTTTCTGCGCTGTCCTGCTGCGCACAGATTAACTGCTTGAATGGTTCTGCACAGCCCGCTTACCCTTCCTTGCGCTGCGCAAAATTCAGCCGACGAGCCGGTCGTATTCCGCGTGGCTGCCGATCCAAATCCACTGAATGCCGTCGGGAACATCAATGCCGAGGGCGCGATACTGCCGTCCCACCCGCACTGACCACAACTCTTCAATGCGCTTGAAATGCAGGGACGGATGACGGGGATCATCCTTCAGCAGCTCGAAATTTTTGTCGGCCAGCTCTTGAACAGCTGCGGGCAGCTTCCCGTACGCCTCCCAGAAATCCGAAGAAGCGCAATATCTCACAGCTCGCGGGCCGTGCCTTGCGCATATTCCGCCCGCGCCTTCGCAATCAGCTTGCTGAATTTGCCTGCCTTGCAGTCCGAGGCGATCTGCTCGTCCCAGCAGCTGTTCTCAAATTCATGAAACCACTTCCGCAGGCTGGCGAACTCGCTTGGCGGCAGGCTGCGGATGCGGGCTTCGATGGCTTCCACTTCACTCATGGCGGCTCCTCTTGTTTTTTTGTTTCTTGATCTCTTCTTGTTGTAGCATGTTTCCTTGGAAGAGGAAAGGCGCGGCTTGAATTGAGCCGGAGCAAGGGCGTTTCGCGAAACGCCCCTACCTCCCCGCCATCTTTCTCTTCAAGTCGTCGTAGTTTTCTTGTCCCATCTTGATGTACGGATGCCCGGCAGGGAGCTTCGCCTTGAGGATGGACAGGCTGCGCTGATACAGAGGCTCGGCTTCTGCGTATTTGCCCTGCGCATGATACAGCAAGGCCAGATTGTTCAGGGCTGCCGCCACGTGCGGGTGATCCTTGCCAAGAACTTTTTCCACTATCTCCAGAGCACGTTTATACAGCGGCTCCGCGTCCTCGTAGCGGCCCTGCGCACGATACAGTTCGGCCAAATTGTTCAGGGTGGCTGCAACATCGGGATGGTCTTTGCCAAGAACTTTTTCCACTATCTCCAGAGCACGTTTATACAGCGGCTCCGCGTCCTCGTAGCGGACCTGCGCACGGTACAGCCCAGCCAGATTGTTCAGGGTGGTTGCAACCGAGGGATGATCTTTGCCAAGGCTCTTTTCTGAAATCGCCAGATCACGTTTATACAGCGGCTCCGCGTCCTCGTAGCGGCCTTGCGATTCATACAGCCCAGCCAGATTGTTCAGGGTGGTTGCAACATCGGGATGGTCTTTGCCAAGGCTCTTTTCTTTAATCTCCAGCGACCGCTTGTACAGCGGCTCCGCGTCCTCGTAGCGGCCCTGCGAGTAATACAGCCCAGCCAGATTGTTCAGGGATGCTGCCACATCGGGATGGTTTTTGCCCAGATTCTTTTCGTCGATTGCCAGCGAACGCTTGAACAATGGCTCGGCTGTCTTGTAATCGCCTTGGTATTGATGAAGAGTAGCTAATCTGTCGAGAACAAGAGCAAGCTCTTTATCCTCCTTGCCCTCCTTCTCCCGAATCTTCAGCAGCCGCTCAAACCATTCTTGGGCATGACTATAGTCAGCAAGGGTGAGAGCCATCTTCCCGGCAGCCAGCAAATAGTCCGGGTTGTCCTCTTCAAGGGCCGCAGCCTTTTTGTACTGGCGCATGGCCTTGGCGTAATCAATGCGGCCTTCGGCAAGCTGCCCGCCTTGGTAGTTGGCAAGGGCAACGGCCTTGCCCTCCTTGTCCGCCACCTCGTCGAAGAGCTGCTCCGCCGCTGCGGCATCGCCTTGCTCAAGACTTTTCTTGGCCTCGGCAATCCGCGCATCGGGTAATTGCCCTTTGAAATCGTCTAATGCCTTGTTCGCAGCCTTGCGCCGGGCTATTTCTTCCTCATAGCTCTTCTGTATATTGGCAAGCTGTCCCTCTACTGCCTTTAACTGGACTTCCAGCAGTTGAAGCTTCTCCTCATCGCCAAACGCAGCGCGTATCTCTTTGAGAAGAAGGTCTCTGTCCTTTTGCTTCTCTGCTGCATACTGTTCTTCGCTCAGGCCGATATATTGTTTTCTGACGACAATATCCCCGTCCGCCGTGATCACATCGCCGCTTATCGTTATCTGTCCTTGTCCAGCAGCGGTTATATTGACCGCAGGCTTTCCGCCAGGATCAATTTCCTGCTTGCTCTCCTTCCAAGCCAGCGCGCCATTGGCGGCCACATCCAGCAGGGTGATGAAAACCGGCAGCGCAATGCCGGGATTGTCCTTGTTCCAGTACACAATCCCGCTCATCACCAGCAGGGCAAGAAGATGAATCAGCTTGCCCGCGTCAGAACGGGGCGTTCCGCGCCGGAAGGCCCTGATCAGCGCGAAGAGAAGCAGCAGCCCGAAGCCCGCCAGAACCAGCGGGTGCCGCAGATGCTCAATCCAGACGCTCACCTCGTTCATTGCCCGTTCCTCCTCGTCTTTTGCGCAGGCCGATTCCTGCCGCATCCGCCTATTATTCTCCAAACGCGCCAATCTTTCAAAAAAAATGCGGCAGCTACCCGCTGCGGCCTCCCTGCGCTCCTTGCGCAGGAGCTTTGCAACGTGCAAAAGCAGCTTCTGCATGTTCAAAAGGAGCTTTCGGACGAGCAAATGCTCTGTTCAGACGTTTAAAAGCTGCATTCAAACATCTGCATGGAGCTTT
>NZ_JBLWEP010000034.1:0-18855 GCF_048287355.1 Candidatus Electronema sp. TJ | reverse complement strand
CATGCGGGTGTGCAAGCAGTTCTTCCGCTGGCCGCTGTCTCAGTGCGCTGGAGGGAGCAGGAGTGCAGTTCAAAGGAGCAGCGTCGGCAGAGGACTGCCGCCGCCGCTCAGTCCTGCTTTTTGAGGAGCCGGACGAGGAGGTCAGCCGCTTTCTCCATGAAGCGGGCGGCCAAAGGGCCAAGCGGGTGATTGCTGTCAGCTTGGCCCGGCCTTTGGGCAGCGGCGAGGTCTCCGGCCTGCTGGCAACCGGAGCAGCAGATGTGCTGATCTGGAAAGACAGCGACCGGAACGCCCTTGCCGGACGGATCAAAGCCCAGCTGGATCGTTGGGCGGCAATGGATGCTTTGTTCGATTCTGGCTGGTTACAGCAGCGGCTGGTTGGCGGCAGCGTGTGCTGGCAGGCCAAGCTGCGGGAACTGGTCGAGGCTGGACGCTTCACCGATTTCCCGGTGCTGCTGACCGGCGAGAGCGGCACAGGCAAGGAGCTGGCCGCCCGCCTGATTCACGAGCTGGATCAGCGGCCTGCCAAGGGCAAATTTATCGTGGTCGACTGCACGACTCTCACCCCGGAACTGGCAGGCAGCGAGCTGTTCGGCCACGAGAAAGGCGCGTTCACCGGCGCAGCAGGCCGCCGCGAAGGAGCCTTCGCGCTGGCGGACAAGGGCACGCTCTTCCTCGACGAGATCGGCGAGCTGCCCCTGCCGCTTCAGGCCCAGCTTTTGCGGGTGCTTCAGGAGCATTCGTACAAGCGGGTCGGCGGCAATACCTGGCAGCAGAGCGAGTTCCGCCTGCTCTGCGCGACCAACCGCGATCTGGAAGAGGGGGTGCGGCAGGGCCGCTTCCGGGCTGATTTGTATTACCGAGTCGCCGGGCTGACCTGCACTCTGCCGCCGCTGCGGGAGCGGGCCGAGGACATCCTGCCCTTGGTGCGGCATTTCATCCGCCAGCTGCGGCCAGAGGAAGCTGTGCCGGAGATGGACGAGGCGGTGCGGGCGTATTTTCTCTGCCACGAGTATCCCGGCAATGTCCGCGAGCTGAAGCAGCGGGTGATGCGCCTGCTGCACCGCTACGCAGGCGGCGGTCTTCTCAGTGTCGGCTGCATCCCGCCGAATGAGCGGCCAGTCGGCCCTGACCGTCTGCCGGGCGAGTTCGAGCAGGTCATCCGCCGCGCTTTGGCCGCAGGCAAAGGGCTGAAGGAAATCGGGCAGACGGCGGAGGAGATGGCGGTGCGAATTGCTGTGGAGGATGCTGGGGGCAGCCTCCAGAAGGCGGCGCAGATGCTGGGTGTCACTGACCGCGCTTTGCAGCTGCGCCGCGCCAAGGAGAAGCAGATCAAAGCCGCCGCCGTCCTCATGATGCCGCCTGTCCGACCAATCGAAGCAGGTTGCCGCCAAGAATAAGGGCCTCGTCCGCAGGCGGCAGCCCCAAAGCATAAACCTTGGCCAATTCCACGCCCGGATGCAGCCAAGGGCCGTCGGAGCCGAAGAGGATTTTTTCGGCTCCGGCCCGCCGCGCCGCTTCTGCCAGCAGGTCGAAGCGGCGCACCCCGGCGGTGTCGGTGTAAATATTCGCATGGCGGGCCAAGTGGTCAATCAAAGCCACCTGCGCCCGCCAGTCGTCGCCGAAGCTGCCCAGATGCGGGATGATGAAATTCACGTCCGGGTATTCCTCAGCCAGCAGCTCGCAGACTGAAACCTCGCCGGTCACGTCATACAGCACCGGCAGGGAGAAGGCGCGGGCGGCCTCGCAGATTTCCCGGCTGATCGGCGCGTCGTTCCGGTGCGCCTTGATGCCGACAAAGCCGAATTCCTCCACTGCCTGCCGCACCATCGGCAGGATGCGGCCTTTGTCCCGCGCCGCATGAACAAAGGCGAAGCCGAAGAAGCGTTCCGGCTTGGCGGCAATGATGCGGGCCACCTCACGGTTGGCAGCGGCATAATCTGAGGTCAGCACCGAGAACAGCACAGTCCGGTTGATGCCCGCTTTGGCCGCCCGGCGCAGATAGCTGTGCAGCGGCGCGGCAGTGTCCCACGGCCCGGTGAAGCCGTCGCCTTTCCCAGCGTGGCAGTGGCAATCGAGGATCATTTCACAGAGATGTCACAAACGGGAGGTTGGGAAAATCCGCCTGCCGTGCAGGCCAGTGATAATGCTCTGCGCCAGCACCTTTCTCGGCTTCCGATCGGAAAAAATTTGCCATGATGCATTCCTCCTCTGTGGTTGTGGTTCACTGCTATGCTGCATAGTTGAGCTGACATGCCGCGTGTGCGGTCAAACATGGCGCATGTGAGAGCCGACATGAGCCATGTACAGGCGTATCTGCCGCAGGTGAGGGCGGCGATGGGGCGAATGAAGCCTGACTTGCGACAGGTCACATTTGAAAAATATGAGCTGTTGCTTTCTATAGCTCTCTTTTGAACTTTGCTCCTCTGCTTCTGTTATCAGATGCTTTTTCCCACCTGAGTCTAGTGTTATCTCGAGGATCAAGGTGTCCGGTGTCATACCCACTTGGGTTGCGCCAATTCCTTGCATTATCCCCTCGCTGCCTCTGCTCATTTTTAAACCAGCCTCGCATCCAGCGCGGCGCATCAGGATTATCTATGGTGCTTCTTTTCAAATCAGCTCGCGCTTGTTGATACTCAGGGCTTTTATGTTTTGAACGCGATGAAGGCGGTTTATTAGGATCAGCAATAAAACGTCCCCTCGCGTCTCTCAACTCGTTTTCAGAGCTGCCTGCAAAGGCAAGCTCCTCTGCCTCGTTCCCGCAACAGGAAGGACACAGGCAAAACGACGAATGCGCCTGCTCTGCTTCTCCTTCAAATTTCCTGAATCTCCTGCTCTGCGCGTCAGCATATCTCGCCGCTGCCAAGGCTCTGTTTGCATAAGGAGATTTGTGTATCATCCGTCCTGCATTGGCCAAAACAGCCTGCTGGAGGTTTTGCCCTCTTCCAACAGCCAGCGCGGTGTCAAAGACAGCCCGCCCGCCTACTGGAAGACGGTTGCGGACTGCTCCCAGCGCGGCTTGCTGCAAACTTTGTCCACGCCCCAGTGCCACCGCTGTGTCAAAGGCAGCGCGTGCAGCAGGCGGAATACGGTTTTTGGCGGCGTTTAGTGCCGCTGTTGAAATATTTTGCCCACGAGCCAGATTCATACCCATGTCGAAAGCGGTCTGCGCAAGCGGCCCGCCAGGAATCGCGCCCCGCGCGGCCTCAATCAGCGCAGCCGTGATCGGACGGCCAGAAGCCAAGGCGTTGGCAGCTCCCAGTGCCGCTGACACGCCTGTGCCAATGCCTGGAACAAAGGAGGCTGCCATCTGCACGTATTTAATTCGGTTTCGAACATCATCAAGCCCAGATTTCACTGTCGAGCGGAACGATTTGACGACGTTTTTCCCGCTTAAAACATCCTTGCCGAATCTGGTCAGCAGTTTCGGACCAATCGGCTGAGTCAGACTGCTCGCGGTTTTGTACGCCTTGCCCGCAAACTTGACACCTTGGGCCGCAACTTTTGAAACATCACGCGCTGCTCGGCTGACTGTTTTGGCGGCGCGGGATGCGGCCCGCGATATTCCCCGCACCGCTTTGCCAAGGAATAAATCCTCCTCTGCTTCCATTAGGCTGCCAATGGATTGGACGATCAGCTCGGCCTCTGTCTCCACCTCAACCACGCCGCTGACAGGCAGCCCGTATCGCCGCTGGAATTCCCGCAGTGCGCTTTTTGTCTCACGATTGGCAAAGCCATCCAATGGCAGCTGAAGCTCCATCACACGGTTCAAACAGTCTTGCACCCAGCGGATGCAGTCGTCGCCGTTGTCGTCATCATCAGCCGCCGCAGCATCTGGCAGCCACAACGGAATTGTCGGCAATCGCGGCGCATAATCTCGCCGCTGCCAGTGCGGTCTTGGTTTTCTCAGATATGAGGGAGGGCGGCGTATTCCTTTGCGCAGAGACCGCCGGGATCGTCTGCCAGACTCGCTCTCTTCCATTTCTCCGAACTCTGCTTCCAAATTGTCAAAAGGATCTGGGGCATATGCCAGAAGATTCTTCATGATGATGTGTCCTTGCTTGTCGCTGCCGTTGCTCTGCCAATGAATGCGCTGCCTGCTCAATTTCCCACGGCTCATGTTCTGCGCTGAGGAGAAAACTGAGCTGCGCAGGCCGTTTTTTTCGCGTCTGATGCAGCACTGTCCAGATGCCTTCCGCTTCCAAGTGCCGATGGACTACCTCTGCTGCGCTGAGGCGCAAAGTCTGCACTGGAAACAGTCCGCCTTGGGCACTGAAGCCGAATTCTGCCAGCAGCGAGCGGAACTGCCGCACCCGCGCCGCTAAACGCTGCCGAAGCCGTGCGCCCCACTGCTGATTGAGCTGCAAGGCATGATTTGCTGCCGCAACCGCCGCTGCCGAGGGTGCGCTGCAATGGACACGGCAAAGGCCCTTTGCTTTATAGCGGGCGATAAGATCCCGGCTGCCAGCGAGCACAGCCAGCGGTGCGCCAAAGCCTTTTGCCAAAGAGGCCGCGACAATCAGCCGAGGCCCGCGCAGTCCATGCCATGCCGCTGCTCCCCCGCCGCCACTGCCGTATGGAGCCACGTTCTTGCTTTGTCTACCAAGAATGCCAAGTGCCTGCGTGTCATCTACTATCAACCAGCCGCCGCGCTCTTGTACCAAGCGCAGATAATCAGGCAAAGGGGATAGTCTGCCAGTGGCTGGATCAAGGCCGTCTGTCAAAACCACAGGCCGCTGTCTGCCGCAGCCAAGCAGGCTTCGCTCTAGGGCCGCTGGGTTATGCTGGGGGAAAATCGTCAGCGGCACGCCCTTGGCAGCGGCGCGTTCCGCTCCCCAGCGGGCAATGGGATAACTGCTGCTGTCAATGAACAGGGCTATCTGCTCCTGCGCCAGCACCTCAAAGATATCCCAGAAAACATGCAAGGTTGAGGTTGCTAATGCCCCGCTTTCGCAGCCGATCAGCTGGGCCAATTCCTGTGCCGCTGCTGCCGCGCCTAGCGGTTCTTCCAAGGCTGCTGGGCGGCCTGTGGTCAGCGTGCGCCAAGGCTTTAGCGTAGAATGCGGGTGCCGCATTCCCAAATACAAGGCTGAGGTAAAATCCAGCATCCCGCCTGCGCGGCGTTATTCGCCCTGCTCGTACTTGATCGCCCGCATCCGGCTGACACGGCTGCTCTGCTGAGGCCGGGGCAAGGCCGCGTAACCGGAAGCAGCCGGTGCCTGAATCGCTTGTCGGCGCGGTGTAGCGGCCAAGGCGGCTGGCTGCCGACTTTGGGACAGCAGTCTGCGCTGGAGCAAGGCGGAGGGCTGGAGATAACGCACCTCAGCCTCGCGGGTATCAGTCACTTCATTCATCAAATCCACCCCGGTGACTGCCTGATAGCCGTAGAGGTAACGTTGAATCTCCGGCTTCCAGTACCGCGCCCAATTGCGGGCGTTGTCTTCGCTGAGATTGAGGTCGCTCCAGTTGCCGAAGCGGATAGAGAGCAGCACCCGCTCGCCGTCCACAGCCAGCTCGTGGAAATGGGAGATGGTTGTATCTGTCCAGCCTTGCAGCTTCTTCATCGCATCCACTGCGCCCATCCAGTCTTCCTGATATGGTACCATGTGGCGGCCGCGCAGGAACTCGCGCATTTCTGGCCGGGCCAGCATCCACTGCTGGGAAAGCATTTCGCTCCGCGCTGTCCAAGGGAGGTCGCCATATTGGTTGTGCGCTCCTTCTGCCAGCAGCAGATGCACGTCCTTCAGAGCATTCAGTAGCGGGAAGGCATCGGCAATGACCGTGGTGTCCGCATCTTCGCGGTAGAAAATGGATGTTCGGTAGAGGAGATTGTGGAAGGCCTCGATAAACTTTGAGCGGCTGTCCGCAGATTGCAGCTCCGGCACTGCCCGGCCAACCAAACGCAGGCCATATTGATGATCATATTCAGCGGCGCGGCGGCTCACTGAGAGCTGGTTATATTTGTCCTGCACAAAACCCCAGATCATGTTGTTGAGCGGGCGCAGCGGGTCAATTTCCAGCTCGGCCAATGGATCGTTCGGCCCAGAACGCTGATTCTGAAAACGCAAAGCAATAGCGTTCATCGTCTGCGCCATCATTCCCTCTTCGTGCCAGTATGACCAAATGAGTTCGATGAGGCTGGGCTGAGTGGCACGGTGCTTGAGGACATCGTGATAGAATAAAACCTGACTCTCGTCTTCAACATTAGTCTTATCATCAGGGCCAACTGCCAGCATCGCGCTAATGATGCGGTCTAAATACGGAAGAATACCGTTGTTACCGATATACTGCTCAAGCTGGCCTTTTAATTCATTGATGCCAACCAAAGGCCGGCCCATCCGCCGCGCCTCTTCCTTTAGATTGAGCAGCCGTTCTTTATCGAGGAATTCGTTGTAAGCAACAGTCGGCTTGGTGAGCTGCCGCAATCCGCACTGCAATGTCAGGAATGCCTGAGTAGCCCATTTCAGTAGTGGATAGGAAGAAGGGCCATATATATTGAAGCTAAACCGAGTTGGGTCGAGAGAGACTTGATGGCCGTGGAATACCAGATCAACAAAGCGCCGATAGCGATCAAAACAGATGGCAGTGGTGCTGTTGCGGATGGTAGTCCATAACGCTTGGTCTTCGGTTGGATAGCTCGCTGTTCGATGCAGTGTTACATCAGAACTGCCTACAGAAGCGGAACTGACGTGAAATTTGACTGAATTGTCATCGCCACTCTCACGCGCATCACGTTCCGCATCAAGTTGATACGTCGCTCTGTAATTCCCTGCGGCAAGACCTGATGTATCAAGTTCCGCCACAAACTCATCCTTGGAATTCTTAATGTAATTATTTTTATCATCTTTGAGAAAGTTTTCCTCCTTGATCAAGTTACGCAGTTGGTGATCATGATAGTCATAGATCAATATCTTATCAGTATAATCAGCAACAGGTGGCCCTTTGCTGGTAAATCTGACAATCTCCCCCTCTACAACATTTGCCCGTTCTATTTTAAGAGTGGGCGTACTTTTATCTACCATTGTTCTCTTCCTCTCTTTATCAATAGACGCTCGTTCCCGCGTCATAACTCAGTTCATGCAGCACGCCCGACATGTCCAGCGTGCTGCGCATCGCCCAATAGTTGAGCAGTTTCGCCAGAAGATCGGCTTCGTCTTCTGGACTCAGAATGTTGTTCATTTTGGCCTGCCCGAGAACGGCAAAGGCCAGTGCGGGAGATGATCGGTACATCTTGCCCGGATCTTGTACCCATTCTTGGAAGTACGCGGCGAGCTGCTCTGGCTGCCGCGCCTCCGTCTCCATCACCTCGCGTAGCGTTCTGCCATTTAGCGACTTGGGCCGATGATTTACCAGCAGACTGATGAATTCCGGCAATGCAGCCTGAACCTTGGCAATCACACCTCGCCGCTCTTCATCAAGCGACGCAAGCGGATAAAATGATTCCCACATTTCGGCGATACCTCGCCATTGCCGATGCGGATACAAAGCATTGCCAATGGCGCAGCTTAATTTAACCCGCAGCCAAGGCATGGGGTGCGGATCATCCAAATTCAGGCGGAAGACAAAGGGTCTTGGCAGACTAACCACGCCGATCAATCCCAGCGTCGAAACTACGCCAACGCGGGCAATTGACCAGAAGTCTGCCAGTATCTCCGAAATCCAGCGGTCAAAGAGCATCCACGTCTGCGCCTCGCCGCTTCTGCGGCCCTGCTCCTGAAGAACGGGCCGCATGGACGGGATAAGCCGCAAGAGCACTGATGCCTGATGACCAACTTCATGTACCAGCGAAGAGGCGATGCCGCTGCCGATCATCCGTTCGCGGGGGACGCGAATGATGGCCACCGGGTTTTCTCCGCCGCCCGGCAGCCGGGTGCGAGCGCGGCGGATGGCCGCTCCCACGCCCCGGTCTAAGTAGCAGATGACTGGAGGCATCCGATAATATTCCGGCATAGCCAAGGCATCTGCCGAAACAACATCTAAGCCAGACAGCCAGACTCCGTTTTCATTCTCGCTGCGTTGCGTAATCACATCGCTGAACATATCAAGCTGCGTCAGCACGGCGTTGAAGCGCAGCCGGAGAAAGCAGAACCGCCGCTGCGCCTCTTCCGGGGAGGCTGCTGAGCCGCCGCTGCCATTCAGCCAGCCACGAAAGATCTCGACGTGCTCTTTCAGTTTCTTCCGCCCCTTGGCAAGAAAGTGTTCAATTGCAATCTGCGCAGGAGGCAGCAGGCTGGCAGCGGGCAGCATCGGCTCAGTCAGGACAAAGGGCTTGACGCGGGCCAGCCGCGTCAGCAATGCCCGTGCATCCTGATCCAGCATCCATTGGACAGAAGGCTTCATGGCGGTTCGTTGTCACACCCCGTAGAGGACGATCTTTCGGCCCCGGCGCAGCCAGCGGCCGCTGTGGCCAAAAGATGGAGGCAGAGAAGGCCCGGCAGCGGTTCTGCCTAGCCTTCCTGCGGTAGCGAGAAAACCAGGTGCATAAATACGGGCAGCGGCAATGGCAGCGTTCTGAGCCGCAGCCAGCGGGTTCTGGCTGTTGGCCATGCCGCTCATGTTGCGCACAGCATTTCCGGCAAAACGGACAAATCCACGCGCTGTCTCGAATTCTTTATCCTCGCCGCTCAGTCCTTCCAGCTCCAAACCAAAGAGTTGACCGGCCGCGCCTGCAATCCTGCCGCCAAGCCGGGCACCTTGCGGCCCGCCGAAATATCTGCCTGCTGCCCTGCCAAGGTGAGGCAACGCTCTTTTAGCTGCTCCTTTCAGAATCCCGCCCACAGCCCGCATATCTGGTGAAGAGAGAATACCCCTGCCTGTCTGAACAGCCCGCCTTGCCAGATTGCAGAGAAAAGTCTCCAATTCAGCCTCGCTGCTCACCTCCAGCAGCTCCAGAGCGAGTTCTGTCTCTTGGGCTTCGCACATTTCGCCGTTTTCGCAGAAAAGAGACTCTGTTTCATGCTGCTCGGAGTTCTCAAATTCAAACGCTTCGAGCTGCTCATACTGCTCGAACTCCGCTTCGGCCTCTAATCTGCCGTGGTCAATATCGTGCATGATCTGCTCCTGCTGCCTTTATGCTGCATTGAGAAGGACAATGCTGTTGCCTTTGCGCACCCAGCGGCCAGACTGTCCACGACCAACGCCAGATGTCATAGCAACCTGCCTGCCCATAGGTTTCGTTGTTGTCTGTCTCATCAGGCCGGGCGCATGTTTAGCAACAACAGAAGCCACAGCCTTTTGCGCCACAGCGGTCGGATTGGCATTCGGAGCAGTGGCAAGGGCCTTTTTGGCTGCCTCCCCACAAATGCGGACAAAGTTCTTTGCGCCTTCAAATTCCCGATCTTCTGCCTCAAGTGTCTCCAGCTCCAAGGCGTTGGCGGCAAATCTGGCCAAACCGCCACCGAGTTTTGCACCCAGCGGCCCGCCGAAAAAACCACCTGCCACAGTGCCCGCCAGAGGCAGGGCCTTTTGGGCCAAGCCTTTGAGAGTGCCGCCGATGGCTCGTCCCACAGAGGAATTCGCAAACGTCTTGATGCCGCTGCCCACGTTTCTAATCAATTTTCCTAGAAACCGATCCAGTTCCGCCTCTGAATTAACTTCCATCAGCTCGCCTGCCAGCTCCATCAGCTCGGCCTCGCTGAAGACTTCGCCTTCGCCGTGCTCATGCTGCTCAAACAGAAAACCTTCAGATTCAAACTCCGGCTGTTCATGCTGTTCAAACAGGAAATTCTCGGCTTCAAACTCCGGGTTGTGCTCCATAAACATGCTCTCGTGATTGCTCATGCTGCCTGCTCCTTTTCAAGGGATTGAGGTTGACTGCGATACTTCTATGTTGAGAAGAGAAATGCAAATAACGTGCCAGCTGCGGCAGCAGCTTAAGTGGCCGTTTTATCCGGATGAGGTTGAATACATGGGCGAAGCGAGCTTCGCTTTTTCAGCTTGTTCCCTGAAGCTTGCTTCGGCCATAGATGGTGCTGGAAGATGGGAAACAGCATCGCAGCTTCCGTTTATTCACCCTTGCAGGAGGTTCTGCGCGCATTCCCTCTTGACAAATAATTCTGTCGATCTATCATAAGCAGACACTGTGCGCTGTTTATTCGGGCAGCGAACTTTGACCAGCTCATTCAGTTCTTCTTATCATGCGCCGCACTGAACTTCTTCGCCTCCTGCTCGTGCTTCCCTGCCTGCTCCGTGCAGCCGGGGCTGAAGGAGGTGCTTTGTTCTGACGGCCAGACAAGCAGGAATCACTCCGCAGCCACGGTTCAGCACATGAGCCGTGGCTTTTTTATTTGACCATGCAGAGCATATCTGCCCCGACACATGGGAGGACATCATGCAGTTTGAGAAACTGAAGAAATACAAGCCATATCAAACGGTATTTCTGCCTGACCGTACTTGGCCTGGCAAAACCATCACCGCCGCGCCGGTCTGGTGCTCGGTTGATCTGCGCGACGGCAACCAGGCACTGCGCCAGCCGATGAATCTGAGCCAGAAGCTGGAGATGTTCCAACTGCTGGTGGAGATCGGCTTCAAGGAAATCGAGGTCGGCTTCCCCGCCGCATCGGCTGTTGAGTACGACTTTCTCCGCCTCTTGGTCGAGGATCGGCTGATCCCGGAGGATGTCACGGTACAGGTGCTGACGCAGGCCCGCGAGCCGCTGATCCACAAAAGCTTCGAGGCCCTGCGCGGCGTGAAAAAGGCCATCGTCCATCTCTACAACTCCACCTCGACCTTGCAGCGGGAGGTGGTCTTCAAGATGAGCCGGGCAGAGATCATCGCCTTGGGCGTGGAAGGGGCACGAGTGATCCGCGAGGAGGCTGAGCACTTTGAGGGCGGCGAGATCCGCTATGAGTACTCGCCGGAGAGCTTCACCGGCACGGAGCTGGACTTTGCTTTGGAGATCTGCGAGGCGGTGGCAGATGTCTGGCAGCCAAGCCAAGAGCGGCCTGTGACGCTCAATCTTCCTGCCACGGTGGAGATGGCCACGCCGAATGTCTATGCCGACCAGATCGAGTGGTTCATCCGCAATCTGAAGGGACGCGAACGCTTCCGCATCAGCCTGCACGCCCACAACGACCGAGGCTGCGCTGTGGCCGCCACTGAGCTGGCTTTGCTGGCCGGGGCTGACCGCGTCGAGGGCACCCTGTTCGGCAACGGCGAGCGCACCGGCAACGTGGACATTCTCACCCTGGCCTTGAACATGTTCAGTCAGGGCGTTGATCCCAAACTGGATTTTTCCAGCATCAACCGGGTGGCCGAGGTCTATCGACGCTGCACCGGCCTGCCCGTGCATCCGCGCCATCCTTATGTGGGCGAGCTGGTCTACACCGCCTTTTCCGGCTCGCATCAGGACGCGATCAGCAAAGGCATGGAGGCGATGGCGCAGTGGCCCGACGGCCTCTGGGCCGTGCCGTATCTGCCCATTGATCCCAAGGATGTGGGCCGCACGTACGAGTCCATCATCTGCATCAACAGCCAGTCAGGGAAGGGCGGCGCAGCCTATATTATGAATCAGGAGTTCGGCTACAAGCTGCCGAAAAAGATGCGGCCCGGCTTTGGACGTGTGGTGCAGGAGGAGACCGAGCGGGTTGGCACCGAGCTGTCCAACGCCGCAGTCTTCGCCGTCTTTGAGCGGGAATATCTGCTCCAGCAGCGGGGCGGCTTCCGGCTGAAGCAGTTCGATGTGCTCAAACGGCATATTGACGACAACGAGGCCACTTCAGCCGCCGAGATCGAGGCGGTGGTGGAGATCAATGGCCGCGAGACCCAGCTGCGCGGCAGCGGCAACGGCGTGCTCGATGCCTTCTGCGCCGCCTTGCAGGAGCAGGCCGGGCTGCGCTTCGCCCTCACCTCCTACCACGAACACGCCCTGACCGAGGGTGCCTCGGCCAAGGCCGTCACCTACATTGAGGTGATCGACCAACGGCCCGGCGGCACCAGCGAGGCCTGGTGGGGCGCAGGCGTGGACACCGACATCATCGTTTCATCCATCAAGGCGCTGCTCAGCGCGCTCAACCGGATGCAGCAGGGGAGGTGAAGATGCTTGGCAAACAGCAGGCTGAGGAAGCTGCGGCCTTTCTCGGCACCCGTCTGCCGTTCCAGCCGGAGCTGCTCATTCAGCTCGGCACCGGTTTAGGCGGGCTTGCCGCAGCGATGACCGGGAGCATGAGCATTCCCTATGCGGCTGTTCCTCATTTTCCCCGCGCCACAGTTGCCAGCCATGCTGGCAACTTGGTCTGCGGCAGGCTGGCCGGGAAGCCTGCCACCATTCTGCAAGGCCGCCTGCATTATTATGAGGGCTACTCGGCCTGCGAGGTCGGCTTTCCGGTCCGCGTCCTCTCGCTGCTGGGGGTGAAGACCGCGATCATCACCAATGCGGCAGGCGGCCTCAACCCGGCATGGCAGGCTGGCGCGATCATGATTGTCCGCGACCACCTCAATCTGCTGCCCGACAACCCCTTGCGCGGCCCGAACGTGGATGCTTGGGGGCCGCGCTTCCCCGACCTCTCCCAGTCCTACTGCCCAAAGCTGCGCAGCCTTGCCGAGCAGACGGCCCAGCGGCTTGGCCTGCGCGGCATCTGCTCTGGCACCTATGCCTGCATTCCTGGCCCAAGCCTGGAGACACCGGCAGAAACCCGGATGCTGCGGCTGCTTGGCGCGGACGCGGTGGGCATGTCTTCCGTGCCTGAGGTGATCACCGCGCTGCACGGCGGCCTGCGGGTGCTGGGCCTGTCGGTGATTGCCAATGTCAACAATCCCGACAACCTCGCCCCCATCCTACTGGATGACATCGTCGCCGCAGCCCAGCGGGCGGAACCTCTCGTGCAGCAGCTGATTGCGGAGCTTGTCCGGGAGCTGTGAGCCACATTCTGCGCCGCGCCTGATCCGGGCTTGAAAAGCCTCTGATCCTCCAAGAGTCAGCTCATTCAAACTGACTCCCTGCATTTCACTCCAGAGCCGCCTTGGCTCAAATTTGCACATTGCGGCGGACTTCTCCGTTGACTACGTCAGATGCCCTGCTGCAATTGGTGCGGCAACCGCCTGGTGGATGTCCTGGATGTGACGCTGGGGACGTGAGAAACAAAAAGGGAGTCAGCTTGTGAAGCTGACTCCCTGATCTTCCTGGCGGGGCCGACGAGGCTCGAACTCGCGACCTCCGGCGTGACAGGCCGGCACTCTAACCGACTGAGCTACGACCCCGAAAATTTGGTGGGCGAAACAGGGATCGAACCTGTGACCCTCGGCTTGTAAGGCCGATGCTCTCCCAGCTGAGCTATTCGCCCGCACCAAATGGTGCACCTTTTTTACCAGAATCCGAGCTGCCCGTCAATTAAAAAAAACATAGGCAGCAAAAAACAGACAACAGGCTGTGCTCTCAGGCCCGCTGAACCGGCACAGCACCAGCAGGCACGGTGATGAGCGCGGCAGGAATCGGCGCAGACAAGGGCTGGTCATGGAACAGCACCTCGCCCTTGTCCAGCAGCAAGGCTTGGCTGAAGACCTCGTCCACATGCTCGACCAAGGCGATGTCCAAGCTGGTGCGCACGTTCGTTGGAACCTCCTCCAGGTCGCGCTCGTTCTCTTTCGGCAGTATGACCCGGCTGATGCCGCCGCGCTTGGCCGCAAGCAGCTTCTCGGTCAGGCCGCCGATGGGCAGCACACGGCCACGGAGGGTGATTTCTCCAGTCATGGCCAGCTGGCGGTCCACCGGCACCTTGAGCAGGGCGGAGACTATGGAGGTGGCCATGGTGATCCCGGCGGAAGGGCCGTCTTTAGGAATCGCCCCTTCCGGCACATGCACATGGATGTCTAATTTCTGATAAAAGCCCGGATCCAGCCCCAGCCGTTCCGCTCTGGAACGCACGCAGGCCAGCGCGGCCTGCGCTGACTCCTGCATCACCTCGCCCAGCTTGCCGGTGATGGTCAGCTTGCCGGTGCCGGGCATCAGCGCGGTCTCAATCTGAAGCAGCTCGCCGCCGACCTCTGTCCAGGCCAAGCCTGTGACCAAGCCGGTCTCGTCCTCCTTTTCCGCCAGACCGTAGCGGTGCTTGGGCACGCCGAGATAACCGGACACCGCTGCGCTGCCAAGCTGGTATTTGCGCTCCGGCTCCTTCTTTTGCAGACGGTCGCGGGCCACCTTGCGGCAGATGGAAGCAATAGTCCGCTCCAGATCGCGCACTCCGGCCTCGCGGGTGTAGCGGCGGACGATCTCCAGCACCGCCGCTTCCTCAAAGACGATGTCGTCAGGGGCGAAGCCGTTGCGCTCCAGCTGCTTGGGCGCGAGATATTCCTGAGCGATGCGCAGCTTCTCCTCCTCGGTGTAGCCGCTCAGGCGGATGATCTCCATCCGGTCTTGCAGAGGAAGAGGGATGCTGTGCAGGCTGTTGGCCGTGGCGATGAAGAAGACCTCGGAGAGGTCATAATCAAGATCAAGGTAATGATCATTGAACGCGCTGTTCTGCTCCGGGTCCAGCACCTCCAGCAGAGCGGCGGAGGGATCGCCCCGGAAATCCACGCTCATCTTGTCCACTTCATCCAAACAGAAGACCGGGTTGATCACCTCGGCCCGCTGCATGGCGTGAATGATCTTGCCTGGCATGGCCCCGATGTAGGTTCTTCGGTGGCCGCGAATCTCCGCCTCGTCGCGCATCCCGCCAAGCGAGATGCGGACGAATTTACGGTTCATGGCTTTGGCGATGGACTTGCAGATGGAGGTCTTGCCCACGCCCGGAGGCCCGACAAGGCAGATGATCGGCCCCCGGATTTTCTCCACCTGCGCCTGCACGGCCAGATATTCTAGGATCCGCTCTTTGGTCTTTTTCAGGCCGTGGTGGTCTTGATCGAGAATCCGCTCGGCTTCCTCAATATCAATCTTGGTCTCGCTCTTCTCTGTCCACGGCAGGCTGATGAGGACATCCAAATAATTGCGCACCACCGTGCTTTCAGCGGACATCGGCGGCATGGCCTTGAGCTTGGCCAGTTCTTTCAGAGCCTTTTCCCGCGCCGCCTCCGGCATGTTTTTTTTCTCCAAGGCCGCCTGCAATTCGCTGTGGTCATCCGGGACATGGCCCATCTCCTGCTGGATTTCCTTGACCTTCTCGCCGAGATAGTAGTTGCGCTGATTGTCGGCCAGCCGCTTGCGCACCTTGGTCTCAATGGATTTCTCCAGCTCGTCCAGCTCAATTTCCCGATACAGCAGCTCAATCAGGCGGCGGAGGCGGTCCGGCAGGGCGATGGTCTCCAGCAGTTCCTGCTTCACCCCGGACGGCAGCTGGACATGAGCGCAGAGCAGGTCTGCCAGCCGGGCCGGGTTTTCCATCACCGCCGCAACCTTAGTAATCTCAGACGGAATCTTCTGGCGGCTGATCTTGATGTAATCGGCAAAGGCGCGGCGCAGCTCGCGGCTGTAGGCGGGCAGGTCGGGATGCTCGGCCTCTGTGTCAGGCTGTTCCGACAGATCAGCGCGGAGAAAGTCGCTGCACTCGATGTAGGCCGCAACCTCTGCCCGGCGTTTGCCTTCCACCAACGCCTTGATGGTGCCGTCAGGCAGGCGGAGCAGCTGAATGACCGTGGCCAGCACCCCGCAGCGGTGGAGGTCGGCAGCCTGCGGATCGTCCACGCCAGCTTCCTTCTGCGCGACGAGAAAAATCAGCGAGTGCTGCTCCATCGCGTGCTCCAAGGCCCGGACGGAATTTTTGCGGCCAACAACCAAGGGCGCGATCATGCCGGGAAAAAGAACCATGTCCCGAAGCGGCATGACCGGATAACGAACCAGATTGAATTCAGACATATCTCTTTCAGAAAAATCAGTTAGGAGCGGCCTTCTCACGCACTGGCTCCGCGCAGAACAGCGGAAAAAGGAAAACCCGCCTGCATAGGTTGTCAGGAATATTCATTCCTTGAAAAGTTTATCTCAAACGAGCGCATCCTGCTGCGCAACGTCTCACAGCAGCTCTCATGGGTTTTTAAATGCTGCCTGCAAAGGTTTGTCGGCAGCATTTGCTCGTTGAAAAGCTCCCAACAGACGTGTGAATGCTGCTTGGCAACGTCCAAAAGCAGGTTTTACAGGTTTAAATCCTGCCTGTAAACGTCTGCCAGCAGCATTTGCTCGTTAAAAAGCTCCAAACAGACGTGTGAATGCTGTTTGGCAACGTCCAAAAGCAGGTTTTACAGGTTTAAATCCTGCCTGCAAACGTCTGCCAGCAGCATTTGCTCGTTGAAAAGCTTCTGGCAAACATCCAGTAGGAGCTTTCAGACATGCAAAAGCTCCTACTGGATGTTTGCCAGGAGGTTTTGTTCGTCCGCAGACAGCTTTTGCACGTCCAAAACCTCCTGGCGGACATCCGCAAGCTGCTTCTGCTCCTTCATTTGGCGCAGCTGCTCAAGGCAATGCTGTTCGCGCAGGGGCATGGCAAGTTAGTGCGGCGCATCGATGTCTTCAAACAGGGCTTCCAGCTCCAAGTTGAAGACATCGACGCAGCGGCTTGTCATGCAGCTTGAATGGAAGAAGTCCGTCAAACAAAGATGTTCTCAGTCCGCCTGTTTTGAGATATTCATTTATGCACTTGGCGACGAACTCAGACAGTTTGACAGGGACAGCATTGCCGATCATCTGCTCCAGATCAGTTTGTGTTCCTAAAAATTGAAACGATTTCGGAAAAGTCTGGATATAGCTGCGCTCAATTGTTGTCAGAGGACGAAGCCCATCAAGACTGACACCGGCTGGATCGCAGGCATTCAGCTTGTATCCTTTTGGAACCGGGCGGTTCACGCCGCGCACTGTCGGACTTGGCTCGTCAATGCTGAATATGCCGCGCCGGTTGTAATTGCGCGGATGACGGTAATAGTATTCCACTCCCAGAGAATCGCCTAAATATTCCCTGACGGTCATTGGCTGAGCAGACAAGTTCTTTTGCATGACAGTTGTCAGCGCATTATGCCAGCCGCCAAGATGGCCGATGAGAAAAAAACGTTTCCGAGCCTGAGGCACCCCGCAGAATGAAGCATCAAGGACTGCTGATGTCAGCCCGTAACCTGCGCATTGGAGTTGCTCAATAATTTCAGACAGCACATGGCTTTTCTTGATCCGCTCAACATTCTCCATGACAAACCATTTTGGTTTGATCGCGCAGACAATATTTGCAAACTTGAACGTCAAATCCGCCCGGCCTTGGCTGGTGTCACGCTTGCCCGCACTTGAAAAATCTTGGCAAGGCGGCCCGCCCATGATTATCTCAGGATGAAATTGTTTTATTTTTTGTATGGATGAATCTTCATCATTCAGGTCGTGCAAGAAAACAGGATGGCTGAAATTTTTCTGGTACACGGCCACAGCCTTTTCCCAGTTGTCAAAAGCTGCAACAACATCATATCCGGCATTTTGAAACCCAAGAGAAAGACCGCCGCAGCCGGAAAAAATGTCAACGCATCTCATGTAAACAATCCGGGAGAATTGAAAATTATGGCATCAAACCTTCTTTCAGGACTGAGCAGGTTCTGGCCGCCGCCAAGAATGATGCTTTTGATTTCCTGCTTCGTGATCACCGGCACTTCTAATCGTCCGCAGCGCATGTATTTGTTTGTTATGTTCCCAGCAGAAGCAAAGGCTTTGTCATTTTTCGTGTTATACGACAGACTGTCAACAATCTGCTCGTGATTGAACCGGCCATTCTTTTTTATATCGTGCAACATTTTGCACAGCCAGACTGCGGTGCGCGTCTGTCTGCTGATTCCGTTCGCGTCTTTATTTTTGTTTGCTATCTGTGAGATGAAATAACAAAATGCCGCATCGCTCCAAACAAAAACATCTAAGCAGTTCTCTGCCAGCTCAGGTGATTTGCCCAGAGTCTTCCATACAGGCTGAATGAGAAAAGGCTTCTGCTGCGCTTCCAAGCTGAAAGATATTTTCTCAACCGTTTCGATCAGAACCGGAATTTCAGCAAGTGTCTCTTTCGGTTGGGTCCAATCCAACAGAGCAAATTCAGGGATATTGGCCGCCAGATTATTTTGCAGGCCTGATGCCACGCTGCACGCAAGATATGCGATGGTGTCTGGACGGACAACAAGCTCGCAGCCATAATTTTGTTCAGGCAAATCGCAAGTTGTGTTGTCCGGCAGCGCGGTCAGTTTGACTTCTAATCCAGCTAAACACTCGCCGGTGTCAGCGCGTTGAATGACTAAGTCTGTCCGTGGAAGAACTCCGACAAGAAAACGTTGATAAGGAGAATGCTGCGCTTCAAAAGCAAAATAGATTTGCCCGCCAAGGGGATCAATGCCGAAGACTTGATCTATACTTGTAAATCTCTGCGTGAATTTGCCATGATCAATACAGAGATAGTTAGCCGCTATCTGTTTTGACGCGAGATAACAGCACAACGCCGCAGGAAACGAGGAGTTGAACTGATTTTTACCCCATGCTTCCTTTTGGGTGAAATCTCTGTTGCTCTTATTCAGGCCAAAGAGTCCCGGCCGCATTTCGGTCATGGTTCAGTGCCGCTCATGAACACAGTGGGTCAGGTTGTTTTCATTCCCTTGCTCTTCACGCCGCTGATCGATCCGGGTGACAGATGGCTCCTGCGTGTCCAACGCCACCTTCACCCCCTCTTTGCTAACCTCAACCTTCGTACCTTTCAGCTTGTCCCGCAAAATATAGATCACAGCCACTGCGCCAGCGGCGATGATCAGGGCAATCCACACATTGTCGCTCATGTTTCCTCCCGCCGGGAAAAAGAAAAGCCCTCTTGCAATTGAGTAGATACTGTTGTCCGCGTCAAGCCCCATGCATGGCTGGATCGAACATTTTGCCTGATTTGAGGATGCCGACAGCGACCTGAACGAGCTTTCGCATCATGGCGCAGA
>NZ_JBLWEP010000033.1:0-19144 GCF_048287355.1 Candidatus Electronema sp. TJ | reverse complement strand
TCATCCCGCCAGAAAACGCCTCGCCGCATTCCGCATCGCCTTGATGCGCTCAGAATTGCCTCGCTGCGTAACGCGGCGGCACGCTGCGGAGATTTTCACCGCGTTGATCAGCGCAGCGCGATGATGCCAAGCTCTTTGCCTTGCCGCGCTGCGCATCATGCCGCTGCGCTCATCATCTGCTTGCTGATTCAGCCTCTGCCGCAATGCGTTTCTCGGCATGACAATGCGCGGCGCGGCATTCCTCCGCATTCCGCAGCATCACAAAATATTTTGCATTATGGTGTTGATCGGCGTATCGTGCGGATGCTGTGCGCGGCAGCGGGCTGACCAATGCTGTGCGCAGATGAACAGCGGACCACACGCAAACCGGCATCGAAGCGGAGCTGACCAATCAGGAGCGCGGCAAAGAGCTGGAATATTGCGTCGCCGCTGTCAACAGATCAGGCAGAAGCCTGCCGAGCAACAGCGTGATGGCGGGGCTGTAATTTTTTTCTGTAGGGGCGAAAAATTTTTCGCCCCAGCAATGCCGACAAGGGCAAAAGATTTTTTGCCCCTACGCTGTCAGCCGCTGCGCAGCCTCTTTGTAACGGGCCGCTGTCTTCTCCACAATCTCCGCAGGCAGCGGCGGAGGCGGAGGCTGCTTGTTCCAGTCGAGCGAGGAGAGATAATCGCGCAGGAACTGCTTGTCAAAGCTCGGCTGGCCTTTGCCTGGCGCGTACTCGTCCACCGGCCAGAAACGGGAGGAATCCGGGGTCAGCACCTCGTCAATCAGAATCAGCTCGCCGTCCACCATGCCCAGCTCAAATTTGGTGTCAGCAATGATGATGCCTTTGCTCAGGGCGTATTCCGCCGCCTTTTCATAAAGCCGCAGGCTGATCGCCGCCATTTTCGCCGCAGTCTCTTTGCCAACTGTCTCTTCCATCTTGGCGAAAGAAATATTCTCATCGTGCAGGCCCTGCTCAGCTTTGGTGGAGGGCGTGAAGAGCGGCTGAGGAAACTTGTCGGATTCGCGCAGACCGGCTGGCAGCGCAAAGCCGCAGACCGTGGTGTTTTTCTTATACGCCGACCAGAAGGAGCCGGACAAATAACCCCGGACTATGCACTCAATCGGCATCACCTTGGTGCGGCGCACCAGCATGGAGCGGCCTTCCAGCTGCTGGCGGTATTGCTGGCAAATTGCCGGATATTGATCAACATCAGCGGAAAGCAGATGGTTGGGCACTATATCAGCCAGCAGCTTGAACCAGAACAGAGAAATGTCGGTCAGCACTTTGCCTTTGCCCGGCACCGGCTCGCTCATCACCACGTCGTACGCGGAAATCCGGTCTGTGGCGATGAGCAGCAATTTGTCAGCATGGCCGGGAATTTCGTACATATCGCGCACCTTGCCCCGGTGCAGCAGCGTCAGTTCCGGCAAATTGGTCTGAATGAGAGCGGCGTTGCTCATGGCGGAAAAAGGGGACTTGCGGTTAATGGAAAGGCGGCTGTCCTCCTGCATAACGTGTAGGGGCGAAAAATCTTTCGCCCCTACAGCGCACGGCCTCACGGGCAGATATGCAAAAGGTCTATCGCATTAAAGCTTCAGCTCTTTTTTCACTGCGGCGATGACTGCGTCGCTGCTGGTCGCTTCCACAGAGAGCAACATGCCTTCTTTCTTGTAGAAGCCGATCAGCGGGGCGGTTTTCTCGTTGTAGGTGGCGAGACGATGGCTGATCGCCGCTTCTGTCTCATCCTCGCGCTGCACAACCTTTGCGCCGCACTTGTCGCAGATGCCTGCCTGCTTCGGCGGGTTGGATTTGACGTTGTAAATTGCCTGGCACTTGGGATTCTCGCAGGTGCGGCGGGTGCAGAGGCGGTCGAGGATGATTTCTTTCGGCACGTCGATGCTCACAACGCAGTCAAGGCTGATGCCCAGCTTGACCAAGAGCTTCTTCAGCTCCTCAGCCTGCGGAATGGTGCGCGGGAAACCGTCGAGCAGAAAGCCTTTGGCGCAGTCCGGCTCTTGCAGGCGTTTCTCCATGATGCCCATGATCAGGGAATCCGGCACCAAGTCGCCGCGCTTCATGTAGCCTTCAGCCTCTTTGCCCAGCTCGGTTCCGGCCTGCACAGCCCCGCGCAGAATGTCGCCGGTGGAAATTTGCACAGAGCCGTCAATAGCGGTCAGCAATTTCGCGACCGTGCCTTTGCCTGCGCCGGGCGCGCCGAGAAGGATCAGTTTCATGGTGTTCTCCTTTATGCTGTGAAAAAAATGAAATGCCTGAGAGAGGACGGAGCGGTCTGCGTGGAACCAATCCGGCTGCCGCTCTGCCGGGCAGAAAAAGCAGACAGCATACACTATTGTGCGGCGGGATGGTAGAAGAAAAGCAGGGGAGGGCGGGAAAGTCTGTGCGCACCGCTCAGCGCAGGCTGAGGCAGAAGCTCGCTCTGCGGTGGAAATCCGGCTGCTGGCCGCAATGGCGCAAGGCCCAGAAGCTCTTCTGGCCAGTGCGGCGTTGAATGACCGCGCAGGCCGCCGCCTCAGCAGGCCGCGCAGCAGCGATGATGGCGGGCACGGCGAATTCGAGCGTCAGGGCATCAGGCTGACGCTCTGTCTGGCAGGGCAGGGCGGTGACGGCCTGCTCCTCGCGCATTCCTTCGCGACAGGCGGAAAAGGCGTAAACGTTCCAATCGCCAGAAGGCGCAAGGTTGATCTCCCAATACTGCGGCTGGCCTGCGGGCGCGATGAACAATTCAAAACAGGTCTGCTGCCAGAGCTGGTGCCGACGTGAAGGCGTAGCCGCCTGCTCCGGTTCTGGCAGCAAAACGTCCTCCAGCCTGCCGCGCAGCTCGTAACGGAGCAGCAGGCTGGAAGAGCGGCGGACTGCGCTGACAGTCAGCTCAAGACCGGCGGTCAGGCTGTCCGCAGCAAAAGGCTGGAGGCGGAAGCCTGCGCAGTCAGCAAAGGGCTGTTCCGAGCACATGCGCAGGCCCGCGCCTCATTCCATCTTGTAGCCGCACTTGAGGGTGGCGTGGAACGTGCAGCTCTGCTGCGGTGCCCAAGACGGCCCTTTATGATCCTCGCTGGCGATATTGTACAGCTCAACATCCTTCAGCGTCGGTCTGAGCTGGCCTCTGGTTTTTTTCCGCGTGATCCATTCCTCGCATTTGTCCCACGCCTCGTTTTTGATCCGGTTTTCGCCGCAGTTGGTGATTCCCGCCCCTTCAATGTCGATCAAAGACGACCAGCGCATGCCGTTGCTGTCCACAAACTCCGGCCCGTCGCCCTTGTTGAGCGGAACGCTTGGCTTGACAGTGCTGCTGGCCGCAGCAGGCACTGCCGCAGGCCTGTCCTGCGTGTGCAAACACTTCACCGCCGCCTCATAAGAGCAGCCTGTCTCCCCCAGCGGCTTCATCGTGAACCAGTACAGCTCAACGTTTTCAATCAGCGGGCTGCCGCCCAGCTCTGTCTTCTTCGCCGCCCACATTTCGCATTTTCTCCACACTTCGCTGCTGATTTTGTCAATGCCGCACGAGGGGAGATTTGCGCCTTTGATGCGCAGCAGCTTGGACCGCCCAAACTCGGCCCCGCTTTTCGGTGACGGCGGCGACGGCTTCGCAGCTGCGGCAACAACAGCTTTTTTCACTGCCGCCGGTTTTTTCGGCGGCGGAGTTTTCTTGGCTGCCGCATCGTCTGCGCATTGCCCGATAACCAACGTTTCTTTGTCATCCGAAGGCGGAGGGGCATCGCAGCCCGCGTCCGCGCCTGCCGACTTCAGCCGCCCCTTCAGTTGAAGCTTAGCCTTGCCCTCAATGGCATAGCCGCATTTCACATTGGCATGAAACGAGCATTTCAGCTGCGGGTCCCAAGATGTGCCTTTGTCTGTTTCAGTCGCTATGTTGTAGAGTTCTATATCTTTAACAACTTTTCCTTGCTCGCTTTTCGCCCACGCTTCACATTTGTCCCACGCCTCATTGGTGATGCGTTCCTTGCCGCAGTTGGTGGCTCCGGCACCTTTGATGGAAATCACTTCTGACCATTTCAGCTCCTCGCTGAATCCCTGCGGCGGCAACATGCAATATAAAGCAACGAAAGATGCGAACAGTATTTTTTTCATACGTTTCTCCCGATCTGGCGGCGCGGCGGTTTGCCCTGTGAATGGTAAATATATAGAGAGATTATATATAGAAAACTGCCGCTGGTCAAACCTTTTTCCGGCCTTCTGCGCGCTGCGGGAACGACTCGCCGCCCGCAGCGCGGCTGCGCATCAGCAGCCCGCCATCAGCTCAGTGCTCAGATAGCGCTCGCCGGTGTCCGGCAGCACAGTCACGATCAGCTTGCCTGCGTTCTCCGCTCTGGCCGCGATTTTTCTGGCCGCCGCCGCTGCCGCGCCCGAAGAAATGCCGCAGAGGATGCCTTCCTGCTTGGCCAGGCTGCGGGCCGCTTCCATCGCTTCGTCATTGCTGATCTGCACGATTTCGTCAATCAGGCTGGTGGCTAAAATTTTCGGCACAAAGCCTGCGCCGATGCCCTGAATCTTGTGCGGGCCGGGCTGACCGCCGGAAAGCACCGGCGAGGCGGCAGGCTCCACAGCGATCAGGCGCAGGGCGGGATTCTGCTCTTTCAAAAATTTGCCGACACCGCTGATCGTGCCGCCCGTGCCCACGCCTGCAACAAGAAAATCAACCCGCCCGTCGGTCTGCCGCCAGATTTCCGGCCCGGTGGTGCGATAGTGCATGGCCGGGTTGACCGGATTTTCAAACTGATTGGGCATCCAAGCGTTTTTGTTCTCTTGCAGCAGCTCCTGAGCGCGGGCGATGGCCCCTTTCATACCCAAGGGGCCGGGTGTCAGCACCAGCTCCGCGCCAAGATAGGTCAGCAGCTTGCGCCGTTCCAGGCTCATGGTTTCCGGCATGGCAAGAAGCAAACGGTATCCACGCGCGGCGCAGACAAAGGCGAGGCCGATGCCGGTATTGCCGGAGGTCGGCTCAACAATCAGCGTGTCCGGCCCGATCAGCCCGGCCTGCTCCGCCGCTTCAATCATTGCTGCCGCAACCCGGTCTTTGACGCTGCCGAGCGGATTGGCCGACTCCAGCTTGACCGCGATCTCCGCGCCGCAGCCTGAGCTGAAGCGGTTGAGCCGCACCAAAGGCGTGTTGCCGACACTGTCGGCCAAATCTTTACAGATTTCCATTGCCGTCTCCTTTGTCCTGATTGGTTTCGCCGTTCTTGCCGATGTAGACCAGCTCCGGCTGTTTGAGCAGCACCTTGGTGTCCGGGCCAACGCTTTTGGTCAGCCAGACATTGCCGCCGATGATGGAACGCGCTCCGATCACCGTTTCTCCGCCGAGGATGGTGGCATTGGCGTAAATGATCACGTCATCCTCGATAGTCGGGTGGCGCTTGACATGCTTGAGCTGCCTGCCCGCGCCTTTCGGCAGGGAAAGCGCGCCGAGGGTCACGCCCTGATACAGCCGCACCCGCCTGCCGATGGTGCTGGTCTCGCCGATCACCACGCCCGCGCCGTGATCAATGAAGAAGGATTCGCCGATCTCCGCGCCAGGATGGATGTCAATGGCGGTGCGGTGGTAGGCGTATTCGCTCATGATGCGCGGCAGCAGCGGCACTTCCAGCTCATACAGCCGGTGCGCCAGGCGGTACACCAGCACGGCGAACAGGCCGGGATAACTAAAAATAACCTCGTCGGCGTTGGCAGCTGCCGGGTCGCCTTCAAGGGCCGCGCTGATGTCGGTCTCCAGTGTTTCGCGGATCTGCGGCAGCGAGCGGATGAATGCGGCTGCCAGCTCGCCGCTCCGCTCGCCGCAGAGCGAGCAGGAATGACGGCGGCGGAAGCACTCGTGGCGGAGGGCGGAATTGAGCTGGTGGCTGAGATTTTTGTGGAACAGAGTGAGGTTGTGGCCGAGGTGATAGCCTAAGCTGGACGGGCTGGGTAGGGTCGAGCTGCTGAAATAGCCGGGAAAGAGGATGCGCTGGGCCTCCAAGATCAGCTCAATGGTCTCCCGCCGCGAGGGAATCTCCACCGGCTCGATATGGCTCGACCAGCGGCGGGAACTGAAGCCCTCGGCCAGCTTGCTCACCACCAAAGGAATGAAGTCGGATTCAGGCTCCGCGCAGAGCCGCACCTCAGAGGCGCAGCCGCATGGTTCTGGTGTTTTCTCAGCCATATGAACATGCTGGACAATTCATGAGTTGTTGCTCCCTGCAAGCTGCTGACAAGGAGTGCCTTGTATTTCTTTGAGCAGTTCCGCCGCCCAGTGGCGGACAGTTTCGTTCCGTGCATCTTCCTGACGAAGGATTTGTCTCAGGCATTCTTTTGCCCCTGGCCGGTCTACAAATCCCTCAAAAAGAATCCGCGCCTTGAGCAGCAGAGCCTCATCGTGTGCCGGCATCTGCTCAAGAATGAAATTGACCGTTTCCAATGCTTCTGCAAACTTCTCTTTTACTTTCAGATATCTTGCCTTGTCCATCTCGCCTGCCAGCCGCTCGCGCAATTTAGCAGGTCCACCGCTGCCGCCGCCGCACAGCATGACAAACCAGCTCGCCACCCGATCAGTGAGCAGCATCAAAGGAAACGGGAAGAGCGCATTAAGCGCAAAAGCCAAGGGCAGCGCAGGCCAGCCCATAAAAAAGAAGGCTATGCCGCCAAAGATGACGCAGGGAAATGTCAAGGCGAAAAAGATGCGCCAGTATTGGACACGGGCAAAAATATCAATGTCTTTCATCGCTGCTCCGTCTGCGTCAGAATGCCGAGCATGATCTCTTCCGCCGTTCCACCAAACAAGGCGGCACTGGGCAGAAAATGGAGCATCAGTCTGCATCTGCCATGCCGTTCTGCCGGATAATACTGCTCCAGCAGCGCGCTCCATGCCTTTTCATCAAAAGAGGCAGGAAAATCTGCGAGCAAATCCGATGCCGATAGACGGAATGCCGTCCGTTTGGCAAGAAAATCCTCCCCTGCCAGAATTGCGGGCAGCGGCACCGCAGCAACCGCTCGCGTTTCCCCGCCGCATTCCTCCAGCAGCAGCTCAAAGGCCTCCTGATCAGCGGTGACAAAAGCTCCTACAGGCGGCGGACTGCCAAGACTGTTCAGTGTGCGCCACGCTTTGAGGCGCAGGCGCGTCCGGCGGCTGTCCGGCGGTGCCTGCGCCGCGTGGTCTTGAACAGATTCGCCGTCCGCATCGCGCAATTGGCTAAGAATTTCCTGTTCACGACGGGCGATGCGGCATAGACTCTGCCGGAGCTCCTCCTCCTGCCGCGCAGCCAACTCGGCCAATTTCAAAACAAGCCGCGCCTGCCAGAGCGCGGCGGCCTGTCCGTCCCCGTCCTTCAGCCCGTTCTGTCCGGCCTGCCGCTGCACCGCGCTGATGATCGCGTTACTGCTTTCCGCCTCTCTATTGCCAGCCAAAGCAAGGGCGGCATAGTCGCCGGGCCGCTGCCGCAGCTCTGCGATCAGAGCGAGAAAACGCTCCCGTTCCGCTCCAAGCGGAGCCGGGCAATGAAAACGGAGCAGCCCTTGCACCAGCAGCGCGTCCGCAAACGGCGGCAGCTCCTCTGGGCCGGGTTGGCTGTTTTCCACCGGCAAGGTATGGACAGTCTCGACAAAAAACTGTACAAGAGGGAACAGTAGTCTGTCCTTGGGCAGGGTATCCGGGAAAATATTGACGATGTCAGCACGCATGCAATGAAAACCCTTCAAGAGAAAAGTACCTTTGCCGCCGCCGCCGCATTGTACCTGCTGCTGCATCTGCGAGGCGGCGCGACTACCGGGGAGATGTTGGCAGGTACGGTCATGCAGCTGCTGGTCACCGCGCCCTACGGCATCGGTTTCACGTGGATTCTCGTCCGCATGATCAAATATCTGCACCATGGCAGGAAATTGGCTTGGGACCGCGTCGCCCGGATTTTCTTCACGATCGGCATCTTCTTCGCCTTTTTCTTTGGCCTGCATGAATACGCCGGGCAGGCGGAGAAAGCGCGGCTCCAAGCCAGCCCGGAGCGGTCGGCAGCAGAGGCGGCAGCACCGCTCAGCGGCCTGCCAGCTGAATCAGCCGCTCAGTAACAGCGGCCATCGGCGTTTTAGAATATTCCGAAGTGATCGCGGCAATCTGCCGCCACATTTCCGGGACAGGCCGCCCCTCTTCCCATTCTTCCGGGCGGACGGTGTTGCGGGACTCCCACGACGGCAGGGCGCGTGCGCCTTGAGCCGGAGTCCAAAGAAAATCGGGATGAGCGTTCTGATACCACTCGCCGCCAATGATCTTGCCGGAAAAATCCAGCTCCAGATCGTAAAGATAAAGAACTTTCTCCGTTCGGTCGCGGTGCGGGCCATCCGGGGTATGCTGTGAAGGTGCGGTCTCGACAAGATATTCCACCTCCATCGCGATGCCGACGATGCTGTCGGTCTGCGCTCCCCGGTAAGCGGCGAGTTTGTCGCCGCTGAACTGCGCCTTGCGGACGGTGGCTTCGGCCAGCGAATTGACCGCCGCGCCGCTGGCCGGGTTGAAATAGCTGTAGCTGTAGGCCAGAACGGGTTGATTCCAGACTTCGTAATCATAGGTCGCGTCCATGACCATGCTGCGCTGGGACGCACCGATCTGATTGACCATCGCCAGATGCCAAGTGCCGGGGTTGGTGTCAAAACAGTTTTGGGCAAGTATGCGTCCGGTCTTCGGATCGGTCTGCGGATTTGTGTCATTGCAGCGTCCGCCGATGAATTTGGCCTTCGGGCTGACCTTGGCCCAGAGCAGCGAGGCCAAGGCTTTGATGTCGGAAGGGAAGAACGTCAGCCGCGTCTGTCCGTCAGCAGCCAGGACTGTGACCGCATTGACGGGCCTCGGCAGCATGTAGGCCGCAGGCGCCCAGCCGTGGCATATGCCCATCCATATTTCCACCTGTCCGCTCTGCTCGTAGTAGCCTCTGCCTTCCTCCCACATCTGCTTGGTCAGCGAGAACTGCCGGTCGCCGACCAAAATGTCGTATTTCTCTGAAGGCGAAAGCCGGTTGACCGCGTTCTGGTCGCCGCCCGCGAGCACAGCCGCCGCCGGGTTGCGCTGGATGAAATCGAAATTCACCTTCCAGTCAGTGGAGTTGGGAAAATTGCTGCCGACAGCGTAGCGCTTGCCCAGCACGCCGAGATACAGTGCCCAGTAGTCGTCCGACCACGGCTGCTCAGGCAGCCGTGCTTGCAGCAGGCCGTTGTTCTCCATGCTCTGCAAGCCGGTGCAGCTGTAGGTGTCAACAAGACGGTCGGCGCGGTCATTGTCTGAAAAAAGTGCTCTGGCACGCTCATCCAGCTCGCCAGAATCAGCCGCCTGCTTGCGCAGCAGGTCTCGGGCTGCAACATAATCATGCCGCTCCAGCGCGGCTTGGTCAAAGTGCGGAGCGGCGCAGTCCGAACCGCCCGGCGACACATTTTTCTTTGCAGGCCGCTGGTTCATAAATGCGGCGGGATCGCTGTGGAACGCCTTCAGCTCCGCGTTGATCTGGTCGTGCAGCTCTTGAGACATGATTTTTCTCCTTTGGCGGATGGGATGAAAACTCTGGTCAGTCAGGGCGATGTTCAGGAAGCGTTATAGCACAGGATAGACCATTTTGGAAGGCTTGCGGTTTTCTGCTGACTCGAGCCTTTCTTCCTCACCTCTCCAGCGACCACATCAAATCCGCGCCGGTGGTTTTGGCTGTGGTTTCGCTCTCCACGGAAAAGCCGTATTTCAGGTCATAACGCGCCTTGAAGGAACCGCCCTCGCCGGTGAGATCCTTGCCGTAGCTGATGTAGAGGTCTTTGTAGATCTCCTTGCCCATAACTAAGGAGACATCGGAAGCATCCTTGCCGCCGCCAATGCTCACATCAAGGAAGTCCTCCATGTCTATGGCCGCAAGCGGGTTGACCGACTTGAGCAGCGCGCCGCCGCCCACTTTGCTCAGGGCCGCTGCGGCGGGCGAGAGCGCGGCCTCGCGGCTGCTGCTGGACATGCTGTTCTGGCCGGAGAGCAGCCAGGAGAGGATTTCCGAGTCCTGCATCGGCGTGTCGGAGAAGAGCTTGATGTTCATGTCATCCACGCTGCCGGTGAGGTGGATGCCCGCCTCGACCTTGTTCACGGTCTTGGAGGCGCGGATGTCCAAACCGGGCTGGTCAATCGGGCCGCCCTGATAGAAGATGCGGCCCTCGTTGAGTTGGAGGGCGACTCCTTCAAAGTCCACCGAAGCGTCACGGAGATAAATCGCGCCAAGCGCGGTGACGGTCTGCTCCGGCTTGGCACTGATCTTCAGGCCGCCGTCGAGGAAGCCTCTGAAGCCGAAGGCATCCACCGCAACGTCCCTGCCCAGCTCCAAGGCCAGCGAGGCGGAGAAGGGCAGGCTGTTAGCCGCCGGGCCGTCCCCGCCGTCCACCATCACCACATCTTTGGACGAGGAGACCGCGCCGCTGAAGCCCTTCGGGGCGATCCGCGCCTTGGGCACGGCAATCGTGCCGCTGAGCACCGTGCCTTTGCCGCTGTGTTGCAGCTTGAGGTCCGGGCTGATCAGCACGTTGTATTCCGGCAGCGCGGCGGCTTGGAAATTCTCGCCGGTGATGCTGAATGCCGCCTCCAGCTCCGGCTTCTCCAGGCTGCGGCTGACCACGCCCTGCGCCCGCAGCTGGCCCGGCCCGGAGCGGACAGCAAGATCAAACTGATTGCGGCTGCCGTCACCGGCCACAGCCAGCCGCAGTGCCCTCAGGTCAATGCCTGCCGCAGGGACATGAATCCTGCCCTCGCCGCTCAGTCCCTGCTTCAGGGCGAGCAGGCCGTCCAGCTCAGGCTTGGCCGCTGTGCCGCGCAGAGCGACTGTGCCGCCGAAGCCGCCCTGGGGCTGCACCGCATAGCCGGTGAGCTGGGTCAGCGGGGCAATATCCATGATGTTGATCACCGCCTTGCCGGAGAGCGGCATCTGCTCCGGCTGGCGGAAGTCGCCGCAGTTGCTGGCGGTCGCATCCAGCGTGGCTGTGCTGCCGTCCTGAAACGTGGTCCGCGCAGTCAGATGAAGAGTGTCGTTCTTCAGTTTGGCGGCTATTTGGTTGTCCCGCCACCGCCACGTGGTCTTGCCGTCATTCTCGTCGTAGTTCTCCGCCGTCAGGGCCAGTTCCGGCAGGGAGACGGTCAGCTCGGCCTGCTGCGGCACTGCGCCCGCGCTCTGCGCCGCCGCGCTCACGGCCAGCACCCCTTGCATTGCCGGGAAGCTCTCCGGCACAGGCAGCTGCCACTTCTTCAGCAGGTCAAGCGAGAGCTGCTCCAGCTCGGCCTGCGCCTGCCAGCCCGCGCCCTGCTGCCACGAGCCGCTGACTGCCGCCCGCACCTTGTCCTGCGCCAGGGCAAAGCCGGAGAGCGAGCAGCGTTGCGCCGACAGGAGCAGATCAGCGGGCCGCGCGGTCTTCCACGTGCCGAACTGCTTGTTCTCCAGCTCCATCTCCGCCAGCTGGCCCTGCCACTGCTGCTCCTGCCAGCCGCCCGCAGCGGCCAGCCGCAGCGTGCCCGGACTGCCTGCAACAGCAAGGTCGAGGCGGTGCTGCGCCGCGCTGCCTTTGAGCAGCAGACTGGCGGTGCTGATCTGCTCCTGCTTGGCTTGGAGGCCCTTGGCCTGAATGTCGGCATCCACCTGCCCGCTGGGCGACACATCCGCCTTGACCGCAGCCTTCAGCTCCTTCAGACTGTAGTCTTGGAAGCGCAGCTTGGAGCCGCTGGCGGTCAGGCTGAGGGCAGGCTGCTGCGCTGTGCCGCTGACCGCGCCCTCAAGCTGAAAGCTGCCTGCTGCTGCCGGAGCAAGGCTGGCCAGGTTGTCCGAGCCAGCCTTGAAGCTGAGGGCCAGTGCCTGCTTGATGTCCGCTGTGCCGCTGGCCTGAACAAAGGTGGAGCCGGAGTGCAGGCGCAGCCCGTCCACGGTCACGGTCGTGCCGTCGAAAGCCGCCTTGCCGCTGCCTTGCAAGGGAAAGCCGCGTAGGCTACCGTCCAGCTTGTCAATCTGCACCGCAGCGGCCAGCTTCTCAGCCGTCCTGCTGCCTTGGCTGCGCAGTTCAGCGTTGATCGCGCCGGGCCAGTCAGGGGCGAGCAAACCGGGATCAAGCCCTGCCGCCTTCAGTTCCGCCTGCCAGCTCAGGCCGTTCTTCCAGCCAAGGCTGCCGCGTAGCTGCAAGGCCGCCTTGCCGTCCGCGAGAACACTGATCTCCTGCGCGGTCAAGCCGCCGCCGCTGTCTGTCAGCGAGGCAGCCGCCGTGACCTCCAGCGCGGAGAGGGCATGATTGCGGAACTTGAGCTGCGAGCCATTGACATGCAGGGTGACAGCCGCATTCTCAGCCGGGCCGGCGGCACTGCCTTCGAGCTTTAACGAGCCGCCCGCCTCCGGGGTGAAGGCGGCCAGATCAGCCGCCTCGGCCTGCACGCTCAGGCTGATCTGCTTGGCCGCGTCCGCTGTGCCGCTGATCCGCGCCTTGGCAAGAGCGGAGTCCAGTTCCAGCCCGTCTATGGTCAGCTTTTTATCTGCCAGTGCCAGCTTGCCGCCAAGGCTGAAGGGCTGACCGCGCAGCTCGCCTTGCACGCCATCCAAATGCAGCTCCAGCGACTGCTTCCCGGCAGCGAGCAGCCCGCTGCTGCGCACGTGGCCATTGATCTTTCCCGGCCAGTCGGCAGCGGCAAGGGCAGGGTCTATGTCCTTGGCCGCCAGCTCGGCCTGCCAGGAGAAGCCGCCTTTCCAGCGCATCCTGCCGCGCAGGGTCAGCTCGGAGGCCTCATGCCGCACTGTAAGGTAATCAACAGCAAGGCCGGTGTAGTCCGCCGCCTCCACTTTGGCCTCAGCCTGCACCGTGGGATAACCCTCGTGATGTATCTCTGCGGCCACTGTGCCGCGATAGCTCTTGACCGTGCCCGAAGCCTCGACGATGCGCAGCGTGCCATCCACTGGCACATTTATCTTGAGATCGCTGAGGCGGAAGTGGCCGCTCTCCGCTGCGGCCCGCCAATGCAGCTCATTGAAGATGTCTGTGACCTGCCCTTGCAGGGTCACTTTGGCCGGGCTGGTCATGGTCGCCTGCACTGCCGCCTTGCTGAAATCACCCTGCGCGGCCAACGTGCCGACAAGCTTGTTGATGCCATGATCCGGCACGCTCCAGCTGCCGCCCGCCTGCACCGGCCACGCCCCGGTGAAGCGCACCTTGCCGCTCAAGTCCGCGCCGAACTGCGAGGTGTCCGCGTGCAGGCGCAGCACCTCGGCGTGATCATCCTGCGCCGCCGCCTGCGCAACAGCCTCATGGATGACCAGCGCATCCTCGCCGTCATCCGCCACAATCTTGCTCGCGGCAACCCGCAGCTCGTCTATGCGCACCCCCAGCGGCAGGCTGAGTTCCGGCAGCACAATGCGCTTGCGCACCTTCCTCTCCTTCTTTGGGGAATCGAGAATACGGACAGTCAGACCTGTTGCGGCGGCCTTGTTGACATGCAGCGTGCGCTCTTGGAACAAGGCCAGCGGCTGCCAGCTGAAGCTGAAGTCCCTGACCGTGATCTCAACCTCGTCCTTGACATGGATGCGGACATCGCCCAGCCGCCAGCGGTCAAGCAGGCGGCCCTGCGCCTCTTCAGCGGAGAAGTATGGCCCGGCCAGCTGCCCGGCTGTGCGGACAAGCAGCTCCAAGCCGTGCTCGGTGCCGATGAGAAAGGCGAGGCTGGCTGAGATGAGAAGGAGGCAGGTAAGGCCGCAGAGGGTAAGGCGGCGCAGCCAGCGGCGGAAGGCTGAGACTGCGGGCGCAGGAGCAGGCGGCTGCGCCGTCTCAGTCGTTGAAGACATAGTTCGCCGCTGTGACGCGGCCCGCCGAGCCGCGCTGCTCAAAGCGGGTGCGGCAGGATACGCACGTGGTCAGCGGATTCTCCTCGGCTGCGTGCTGGAAGGACATGGCGGTTCGCTGTGGAAATGAGGGCGGACGACAGCGGCAGGCGCTGCCCGCCCGCATGAGTGTACCTGTCCGCACGTTTTTTATCAAGCGGACAGTCGCTGAAGTTCCAGCATAATGGAACTCAGAGTTGCAACCTAATGGAACTGTGAGTTGCAACCTAATGGAACGGAGGGTTGCAACCTAATGGAACTCAGCGTTGCAACGTAATGGAACTGCGAGTTGCAACGTAATGGAACTGCGAGTTGCATTATAATGGAACTTAGAGTTGCAACGTAATGGAACTCAGGGTTCCAGCATAGGGCGAAAGATTTTTCGCCCGTACGGCACGCGGCATTTCATTGTAGGGGCAAAAAAACTTTTGCCCTGGCTGGCACCAAGCAAGTCAGCGGGCTTGTCTCACAAGTCCGCGCCCAAGGTGATGTGCAGGCGGATTGAGAAGCCGCCTTCCGAGACAGGATCGGCGAGATCAAGGCGTATCTGCCCAAAGGGGAGGGTCATGCGCGCGCCGATGCCTATGCCCTGCTGCAAGTCAGCGTCAATGTTGTCGTAGGCGTTGCCGATGTCGTAGAAGACTGCCGCGCTCCAGATGCCGGAGAGCTTGCGCTCCAGCTCGATGCTGCCTTCGGTGAGATACTGCCCGCCGACGACGCGGCCTGAATTGTCCTGCGGGCCAAGCGACTTGTAGGCGTAGCCGCGCACGGACTGATCTCCGCCCGCGTAGAAGCGCAGAGACGGCGGCAGCTCGTTGATCGAGTCCATCATCGTCGCCCCGAAGCTGCCCCTGCCAATCAGCCGCCACTTGTCCAGCGGGCTGAAGACCGCCTTGCCTCCGACGCGGAACTGGACAAAGCTGGTGCTGCCCAAGTAGGGAGCCTGCGCGGCCCGGACGCTGCCGCCGACGCGGATGCCGTGCTCGGTGTTGACGCGGTTCTCCGCAAAGATGAGGGTGAGGAAGGCGTTGGGCATCAGCAGCCAGGTGCTGTCCTCCTCGCGGCCGCCGACGGTGTAGCTCTCGTGCAGATACTCCAGCCCGGCACCGAACTGGTAGTTCGGAGAGCTGTGCTTGAGCGCCGCGCCGAGCGTGTGCTGGCTGATCTCAGTGTCTTCCCAGCTCTCCTCCGAATAGAGGGTGTCAAAGCTGAGGGTGTCGTAGCGCAGGTCGAGAAGGGGCAGGGGGATCTCGTAGCCGCCTGCGGCTTTGCTGCCTTTCTCGGCCAGCTGGATGTTGAACGAGGGCTTGTGCCCCAGCCTGTTGATCATCCGGTTCTTCCAGCCGACGTTGCCCCGCGCGCCGGTGTCGGTGCCGTAGCCCAGGCCGAAGCTGTAGCGGTTCTTGGGGGCAGGGGAGAGATGCAGCTCGACCGGCACTTCCTCCCGCGTCTCATCCGCCGCTGGCAGCTTCGGCTCCACCGTCACCTGACTGAAGTAGCCCGTGGCGTAGAGGTCGCTTTGCAGGCGGTTGAGGGCGTTCACAGAATAGACCTCGCCGGGCTGGTAAGGGACATAGCGTTGCAGCAGCTCCGGCTTGAGGATCAGGCTGCTGCTGGAGGTCTCGCCGAAGATGTGCAGCGGCCCGGTCTCCAAGCGCAGGAGGACAGCCGCCGTGCCTGCTTTGGCCCGCACCTCGACCCGGCTTTCGCTGAACTTGGCCAGGATGTAGCCTGCGGCGAAGGCCTTGGCCAGGATGCTCTTCTTGCCCTTCTCGTAGGCCGCGTCGTTGAGCTGGCTGCCGGGCTGGAGCGGGAAGCCTGCTTGCAGGTTCTTCAGGGCCTCATGCGCCTTGCCCGGCCCGCTGATCTCGATGCGCACGCTGTCCACCCGCACCGGCGGCCCGGCCTCGATCTCGTACACCGCCTGCCAGCCCTGGCCGTGTTTCTCCAGCAGGCCATGCCCCTTGTTGTTGTTGACTTCGGCGGCGTAATAGCCAAAGGGCCGGAGCGCGGCGGCAATCTGCTCCGGGGCTTTCTTGTGCAGCCGCCGGAGCTGGCCGGTGCTGAGCTGGGCGGCCTCCTGCTGCTGAGCAATGGAGAGGCTGGCGAGAATGTTCTTGTGCAAATCGCCGTCAACACCCCGGACGATGACCGTGACCGGGGCGGCGAAGGCGGCGGAAGGCAGGAGCAGAATGGAGAGCAGCCAGAGATGTCGGAAGAATGCGGCCATGCGGCGTGGAGCGGTGACAGCCTTTACTGCGCCCCGGTCAATGCGCGGAGGAACGCAGCGTCATGCTCCATTGTAAAACATTTCAGCAGGTCGATGTCAATATCCTGTTTGGTCTTCAGCGGCGGGCGGTACTGCTTCACTAAGAGCGAGACGCGCTCGTACTCTTCCGCCGAATTTGAGCCAAGCTCGACCATGCCGCTGGAGATGCCCCGAATGTCCTTCAGGTCATAGCCTTTCTTGCTGAAGTACCAGTAGAGGCAGCTGGCTTTGGCAAAGTCTATCAGCTCGGCCCGAAGCCGAATCGCGGGCTGCTTCCCCGCAGGAACGCAGGAACTAAGCAGCAGCACTGCGCAGCACCGCAGCAGGCATGTTCTCACTGCGCGCCTCCCTGCGGCGGAGCCGTCTGAGCTGCTGTCTGCGTCTGTTCAGCCGTGTCAGCTTCGGCCTCCCAGAAAAGCACTTTGTGCGCGACATCATCATAGCCATGCCACAGGCAGGCGGAACCGTCCCAGAGGTCGGCATGACCAGTGGCATCAGCCCAGCCTTGCACCTCGAAGACGATGATGCCCTTACGCCCGGCAATCTTCTGCAAGTGCTCCTCGGGCAGGTATTCCTCCGGCTTGCCGTACCGCTCGGTCAAGTGCTTGACCAGCATCTTCACCCGGAAGATATACCATTTTCCATCCGCGCCTGAGGAGACCTGCGCCTGCACTTTGCCTTTCGGCCATTCAGCCCGGAAGAACGGCAGCTCATGCTCCTTGCCGGAGGCGTTCAGCGCGACGGATATTCTTGAGGAGCAGGCATTGCTGAACACGCCGATCTGGTAATTGTAAAAGACCTTGCCGCCGATGGCTTGAAAGACTTCTCCGGCTGGCTTGGCGGGAAACTTCGCTTGCAGAATGTTCCAGTGCGGCAGCTTCATGATGTTCCTCCTGAGAGTGGATGTGCCAAACGAGCCGGGACGCGCAGAAGATCCCCCTGCGCCCGCTGCTTATGCCCCGCAGATCTTGTCCCCGGCAATATCTTTGCAAACGCCGCCGCAGATGGATCTCAGCCGCAAAACAGTTCCAAAAGCAGCACCTCGCAGACCAAAGTGCGGCTGCAATTTCTCGCCAAGTCGCTGCGGGCGGCCTCAACATGTTCCAGCATAGCGGAAAGCCGCTGCGAACTCCAGCGTTCTTGCGCCGCAAGCGCATGATCATCCTGAGCCTTCCTGCCGCAGAGCGCGGCGGTCATGACTTCTTTGAAAAAAAGACTGAGCAGGTCGAGAACGTGGTTCAGGTCGTCCTTGAGTTCCGCCAGCCGCCCGGCCAGAGCAAGAGCCTGCTCGACCGCCACAGCCTCGCTGGCGGCTCCGGCCAGCAGCGCGTCCAAGCATTCCTTGTGCAGGCTGAGGGCCTCGCTGTCCCGCAGCGCGTCGGCGCGGCCCGGACAGCCGCCGGAGAGCTTGGTCAGCAGCCGCGCCTCATCCGGGGCCAGCTGCGGATGCGTCTGCCGGATGACCTGCGCAGTCTGCTCATCGGTCAGCGGGACAAAAGGGATGACTTGACAGCGCGAGACAATGGTCTCCAGCATCGGCTCCGCGTCTGAGGCGACGAGCAGGAGGATGTTGTCCGGCGGCGGCTCCTCCAGCAGCTTGAGCAGGCTGTTGCCCGCCTCGCGGCCCATGCTCTGCGCGTCTTCGATGATCACCGCCCGCATTCCCCGCTCAAAGGGCGGAAAGGTCAGAGCCTTTTTCAGCTCGCGGATCTGGTTGATCTTGATGCCCGCGCCTTCAGGTTGGAGCAGAAGGAAATCAGGATGGCTGCCTGCGGCGAGTTTCCGGCAGCCGGGACACTGGCCGCAGGGCGGGCCGCCGCCTGTCTGGACGCAGAGCAGCTTGGCGGCCAAGGCGCGGGCGACTGTGCTTTTGCCAACGCCTTCTGGCCCGGTGAAAAGATAGCCGTGCGCCAGCCTTCCGCCGTTTAAGGCGCGGCGGAGCAAGCTCAGTGCTTTGGTCTGGCCGATGATCTGGGAAAAGGGCATGTCGTCTGGAAGGATGCTGAACAGGGATGGCCGGTCAAAAGCTGACAAAAAACAATGCCATTTTCCGCCGGAAAAGGGAACCAGAAAAAGCTGCCTCAGGTGGTTCCGCCGCCGCCGCGCCCTCCGCCGGTCCGCCCTTCTTTTTCATTGACAAATACGGGGTATGCGTTTAAGTTCCCATGCTGAGAAACAGCAATTGAGCAGGCGGCCCGGCCTCCTCTGAGATGACCGCCGCGCCCCTGTCGCAGATTACAGCAGTCACAGTTCTGATTTTATTCAATCTCATTCCCTTTAGAGGAGGTACACCCGATGGCAAAGCACGCTACGCCGTTGCTGGACGAACTGGAGAAAGGCCCATGGCCGAGTTTCGTCACCGACATGAAGCGGCAGGCAGAGACTCACCCGGAATGCTGGGACATCCTCGGCCAGCTCGAGCTGTCCTACAAGGACAAAATCACCCACTGGAAGCACGGCGGCATTGTCGGCGTGTTCGGCTACGGCGGCGGCATCGTTGGCCGTTACTCGGATGTGCCGCATCTCTTCCCTGGCGTTGAGCACTTCCACACTGTCCGCATCGCCCAGCCTTCTGGTCTGTACTATTCGACCAAGAACCTGCGCGCCCTGATGGATCTGTGGGACAAGTACGGCTCCGGCATGACCAACATGCACGGCTCCACCGGCGACATGATCTTCCTCGGCACACGCACCGAGAATCTGGAGCCGCTGTTCTGGGATCTGACGCACAATCTGGAGCAGGATCTGGGCGGCTCCGGCTCCAACCTGCGCACCCCGTCCTGCTGCTTGGGCGAGTCCCGCTGCGAGTGGGCCTGCTACGACGCGCAGGACATCTGCCACCACCTGACCATGCACTATCAGGACGAGATCCACCGTCCTGCCTTCCCCTACAAGTTCAAGTTCAAATTCTCCGCCTGCCCGAACGACTGCGTGGCCTCCATCGCCCGTTCCGACTTTGCTCTGATCGGCACATGGAAGGACGACATCCGCATTGATCAGGCGGCGGTGAAGGAGTACATCGCGGGCAACTA
>NZ_JBLWEP010000032.1:0-19573 GCF_048287355.1 Candidatus Electronema sp. TJ | reverse complement strand
TGCTCACCGGCGCGGCCTTGTTTTATCAGCACCTCATCGTCAATCCCCGCGATCTCTCCCGCATCGAAATGTCTTTTTTCTCCATGAACGGCTTCATCGCTTTGACGCTGTTCATAGCCGCCTGTATTTCTTTGCTGATGGAGGGGTGATCACGCCTGCAAGAGGGCCGCGCCCTCTTGCAATGAAGCTCCTGCATTAAAGACGCATCGTCACAGCACCACAGTCATGCTGTTGCTTGGAAGGCTTTCGCCTGCCCTGTTGAGGGCAAGGACATAGAATTCCAACTCCTTGCCGCGCTCCAGATTTGTCAGCTCCGCTTCAGGCTCGACAAAAGTTCCGGCGGAAACCCAAGTTCCCCCCTCTCCGCGCATTTTGACCAGATAGCAGGCCGCATGGCCGCCTTCAACAGGTCGTTTCCAAGTCGCCTTTGCCGCGCCTGGGCCGCTCCGCATTATTTGAAATTTGAACGGCTGCCCTGGCGCACTGATCGGCGTGTGGGGCGATTTTGCGCCCCATCCCAGCGTGCTGAGTTTTGCATCATCGCCTTCCACCGCGTATTCGGCATAACGCAGATCGCCTTTCATTTCTGCGGCCAGCTGCTCGTGTCCGGTGTTCTTGGCGGCAGTGGCTTGCTCCGCCGCTGCCTGAGCCGCAGTCTGCGCGTCGCATTGACCGACAAAAGCATCCAAACTGGCTTGCAGCTGCGCTGGAGAAACTGGCGGCGTGGGAAAGTCAGGATTGTCTTGGAGTCCGGCGATGAGTTTCTGCGCCAGCGCGATGAGTTCAGGATCAGAAATCGGAAAACGTGGCATAGCTTCCTCCTTGCGATGATGCGGTTTGTTTTTTCTGCTGTTGCGCTGCACAACAGCAGCGATGCTTTTACTCGCTCATGAATTTCAAACCAATTCTCCTTTGCTCCGCCCAGTTTAATGCGGTTTTCTAAAAAATCACGCTTTTTTTTCAGCGGCAGGCAGATGCTTGATCAATAGATGTTATTCAGCAGCCGCGCCAATTTTTTTCTGTTCAAAAGCGATCTCGTCAAAGCGTTGACCGCGCCTGTTCAAAAGCTCCCACAGATCGGCATAGAAAAAGTAGTCAATGGTTCTGATGTGCTGTGAAAGCCGCGCATCCTCAACTATGTTCGGGCGAATGTCGCAGTAATACACACCGTCCAATGGATTCAGCTTAACCGTGTACGCCTTAAAGTGACCGGGCAGGAATGTTGCGCTGACTCCATATTCATTCTCTCGCTTTGTCTTCTTTCGTTGAACATCGTTCAAGAAAATGGCAATATGGGGCAGAGCGGTATCCGTGAGGCGGTTATAAAGAAACTTGTCCATGAAGACCTTGTCGATTCGGTCTTTGCTGGATGTTTTCACCGAACCGATAATTTTCAGCTCGCCATCTTTGCTGCACAATAAATCATGCTGATAGCTGGATTTGAAAAGCTCGGTTCCATCTGCATCTTTTATCGGCACTTGCATCGTCCCTGATACGCAATGCACGTCAAGCGACACAATGAGCAGGCGGATGAGCCGCTCAAACAGATCACCATTCACCTTTCTGGCTTGATTCGATTTCCCGGCAGGCAAAGCATCTAATGCAGCGCCGATAGATTGCTGCAGCGTGTAGATGGTGCGAATCAGGTTTTCCCGCAAATCATCCGCTGGCCGTTGACCATCTCGCAACTGCTCAAGCGTTGTGCTGAACTGTTGCGCAGCTTGGGTAAAATCTTGGGCATCATACATGAGGCGGGAATTAATGGGGCGCGTGATGTTGAAACTGCCTTCTTGCCGGTACTGGAAAAATTGATAATGGCTTTCGTTCTGCGACACGATACGCGCCTGCAATCCGGTATCGATATATTCCAAATAACGGGCGCAGAAATCAATGTACTGCTTGATAGTGTGAAACCGTTCTTTGTCAGCGGCGTGACGCACCAAATCAGAAAGACTCATCGGATAGATTCTCTTCGTTCCGCTGTTTTTCGGTCATGTGCTATCCATTCCTCCTTCGTCATCCGGCGAACGCTTTCAAGGCGTTCAATTGCCCATTGGTTATATTGCGGATCAAGATCGCAGGCCATCCACCGCCGGTTAAGCTGCTCTGCCACAACTGCGGTCGTGCCTGATCCAGAAAATGGGTCAATGACGAGATCACCCTCATTCGAGGAGGCCAGAACAAACTTGCGCAGCAGCTCTTCCGGCTTTTGTGTGGGATGCGGCGTTTTTTCTCCCATGCCATTGCACGTTGTTGGAATGTCTATCACGTCCTTTGGTTTTGCTCCTTTAGGATGCGGCATCCAGTTGTCGCGCTGCTTCTTTGCGCCCTTTCCATAAGCGCTTGTATCAGCCTGCGGATGCGAGGGATATTTCAACGTATGTGCGCCGTAAGGCGTGCGCACATCATCAATATTGAGTTTGGCTGCATCAGATTTACGGAAATGAATAATGCTTTCGTGTGACCTTCCCCAGTCGTTGCCCAGATTCGCTTTGTTTTTGTAGTGCCAGATCAGCCAGCGGCAATGCTTGAAATATTTGGAGGCCGGGTGTTTCAGGTCAGCAAGAATTTCGGAGAAGCCACATACATACAAGGACCCAGCAGGTTTTAAAACCCGTGCGGCCTGCTTTATCCACTTGACAGACCATTCAATATATTTTTCTTGGCTGTCAAAATTATCCCAGTCGGCTTTCTTGATGTTGTATGGCGGGTCAGCAAAAACAAGATCAACGCTCGCAGCATCAAGAGATTTCAGCCAGTCAAGCGAATTTCCTTGATACAGACATCCATGCGGATGTTCATATTGCAGCTGAAAACCTTCAGCAACGGGATTGAGAGAAATATTTACGTTTCGAGGCTGCCGTTTAATTTCAAGCAAAGAAAGTTGTTCCATTGATATTCTGTTCCGCTCACAAAAAAAAGTCACGTCATTTTTCCACAGAAATAGATGCTTCTTGCATAAGCCGCAGATTGCGCGAAAACTGCCAAGCCATTATTTATAGCTTTCTTTTCGATGCAGAACCAGATCGATTTCAACAGCATCCTCTGAAACATCAAAGAGAATTCTGTAATCTCCCGCTCTGAGCCGATACGCAGGCTCGAAATTAGTCAGCTTTTTGATGTTGGAGACATCGGGAGAGCTGGCCAGCTCCAGAATTTTCGCATGGATGGCCTCTTTGTCCTGACGATCAATCTTCTTCAAGTCTTTGACAGCACTCTTGCGAAGATTAATCTTCATTTCTTAAATATTCGTCAAACGGGACAGATTTTTCTTTCCTTGTCATCTTCAGCAACTTCAGATCCTCCATATCTTCTCTTGATACAATCTCAAGTCCGTCATGCTTGAAATGTTCAAGAAGCCAAGTGACTTTTTCCGCCAGTTTATCGTTGCTGATGTTGATCGTGATGGATTGCATTTCTGTCGTTTTTTGAAGTGCCGTTGCTTTTGCCCGGCGTTTTCTTGCTGCGCTGCGGTGTTTCTCGCCGCGCCCGCGTTTTCTTCGCCAAAAAAATACGCATTCTCGGCTCCGCCAAGTTTAAATGCGGTTTTCTAAAAAATCACGCTTTTTTTCAGAGACAGGATAGACTTACTTGCGTAAGCCGCAGATTGCGTGCCGCAGAGGCGAAAAATCTTTCACCCAAACAGCATTTCAATGATGCGGACAAGGGCAAAAGATATTTTGCCCCTGCGCACAAACTGCTGCAAGAGTTTCCTGCTCGTTTTTTTGCCTTGGCACGTCTTCTCTGCTGCAAAAAACACATTGTCTTTGCTCCGACAAGTTTATAACCGTTTTCCAAAAAGTCGCGCCATTTTTCCGCAGGAAAAGCCTCGGAACACATGTTGACCGCCGCAAACAACAGCTCATCTGCCGAAAATATTTTTTTCTGCCGCAGAAAACGTGTTGTTTGCCAAAATAATTTTGCGGCAGCGGCAGTCAACGTGTTGTTTGCCACAAACAACATGTTATTTGCCGCAAACAACGTGTTGACCGCCGCAAATAACATGTCAACCGTCACAAACAACACGTTGATCGTCACAAATAACATGTTTTCTGCCGCAAACAACATGTTGTTTGCGGCAAATCACATTTACTCCGCCGCATTGATTCGGGGGCTGCGGCAAAAATTTTCCCGCTGCGCCAAGCACTTGCAGCCAAACTCCGAAATCAGGCCGGCAAGGAACTCACAGCTTTCCGTCCGCCGCCATCTGCATGTAGGTCTTGTCAAAACGGAGTTTGACATTGCCCTTGTCGCCCATAATTGAGCCGTCCGGGAAGGCGATGCCGACCAAATCCTTGTTTGGCGCACCCTCGCCGTACAGGCCGTGATCAAAGCTGAAGCCGCGCACATAGTCCATTGTCTTTTTCACCTGCTCGCCAGCGGCAAAGGCGGCAGCCTCAGCCGGGGCGTAGAACATTTTGGTGGTCTTGAGCTGGGCCTTGAATTCGGCGGCGGTGCCGCCTGCGGATTTCGCCATTATCTCAAGGGCCTCTTTGCTTGCGGCCGGATTGCTCATCTGCGCCATCGCCTCATACCACGCGCCAGCAAGAGCTTTTTTCAGGGCTTCCGGCGCATCGCTCTTCACCACCAGACAGTCAATGATCTCGCCGGGAATCTGCGAAGAATCAAAGAGCAGGCTCGCGCCTTTGACATTGCGCACCTGCATCAGGAGCGGATTCCACGTTGTCACCGCCGCCTTCGGGTCTTTGGCCGCCTCGGAAACAAAAAGCGGAGCAATGTCCGCGTCGCTGGTGTTGACCAAAGTCAAATCTTTTTCTTTCATCCCGTTCATGTCCAAAGCGCGGGTCAGCAGATAATGCGAAACTGAAAGCTGGACGATGCGCATCTTCCGTCCGGCCAAATCCTTCACCGAACTGGCGTTCATGGCCACGATGCCGTCGTTGCCGTTGGAAAAATCGCCGACAATCAGAGCGGTGGAATCCACGCCGCCCACTGCCGGAATCGTCAGCGCATCCATGTTGGTCATCACGCAGCCGTCAAATTGCCCGGCAGTGTACATGTTGATGCTCTCCACATAGTCATTGACCAAGACGATTTCGACCTTGTCCAAGCCGAATTTCTTGGCCCACTTGTCCATGATGCCGGATTCCTGAATGTAGGCCCACGGCTCCCAGCCGGTGTAATGCGACCAAGCGATGCGGTGCGTTCCGCCTGCAAAGGCTTGGCCGACAAGCAGGACGCAGGACGCGGCCAGCATGATCAGAAACGAAATTGCTTTTTTCATAGTATGCCCTCTGTATGTGGTGATGGTTCTGCTGGAACTCTTTGCCTGAATCTGAGATCCCTCCTTGAAGAAGGCATTGTAACATTCTTCAGCCATTCGCGGGATACGTTCATGAAGGCCGCCGCTCTTTTTTTCACTGACAAAAAATGTCAGCTGCTGACAAAAATTGTCAGGCAAATCCTCCGTCCGCCGCTCTTCCGCGCTGCGCCTGCAAAATTTTCCCATGAAACCGCCAGCTCCGCCTTTTTATTTTTTTTGAAGCGGCTGGCATATGCTTTGCATGAACATCCAAAGAGATGCGTTTCAATTTTATCACGAGGCCGCAGGGAGAGCAGCATGGAGTGCGCGAACCGCCGTCATTTCATCCGACTGAAGGTGAGACATGAGGCAGTGCTTGATTTCGGACTGCCGCAGCAGGAGCAGCACGCTGTCTGCAATTTGAGCTTGGGCGGAATGTTTGTCACCGGGCCAAGCAGTCAGCAGCCCGGCGACATCTGCCAGATCAGATTGAAAACCGCCTCGGAAGATATTAAAGCCAAAGGCGAGGTGGTTCGGGTCAGCGGCGACGGCATGGCACTCAAGTTCACCGCCATGCCCATTGACAGTTTTCTCTTTCTTCAGACGGCCTTGAACGCGGCGGACGGCTTTTTCGCGCCTGCCGAGGAAGCGGTCAGCCGCATTGGTTTTGCGCAGGAAGATGCGCTCTTAGTTTACAGCTGACAGCTGCGCGATGTTGAAGAAAAGCAGAGGCCTTTCTTCTTTTCGCTTGACAGCCGCCCCTGTTTGCTGGTATTGACAAGCTGCTTCGCATGGCGTAATATGCTGCGACCTGATGCAGGGAATGTGAGGCGGAACAGCCTCATTGTCTTGGAAAGAAAAAACGGAAAATTTTGCAGGCACGTAGCTCAGTGGGAGAGCGCTACCCTGACACGGTAGAAGTCGGCGGTTCGAAACCGCCCGTGCCTACCAATTTTTAAGCACAGGGCATAAAAGGCTAAAGGTCAGATGACGAAGAATCTGGCTTCTTAGCCTTTCCTTTTTTACACCTTGTTTTTATCGGCACGCATGACTTCCATTGCAGTCTCCATATCCGGCGGCGAAGCAAAGAGCTTCCCGGCAGGCATTGCCGCACAAGACGCGCTGAAAGAATTGATCTCCGGCAAGCAGCGCAAGCAGGCCGTGGCCATACGCTGCAACGGCAAGGCAGCTGATTTGTCCGCGCCGCTGCGCGAAGATGCCGCGCTGGAGCTGATCACTGCCGAATCTGAGGAAGGGCTGCATATTCTCCGGCATTCTGCGGCGCACATTATGGCGCAGGCGGTGAAGGAGCTGTTTGGGCAGAAAGTGCAAGTGACCATCGGACCGGCTATTGAGGACGGCTATTATTATGATTTTGACCGTCAGCCCGCCTTCACGCCCGATGATTTCGCGGCCATTGAAGAGAAAATGGCTGCCGTTGTCAAGGCGGCCCTGCCCTTCTCGCGCCGTGAACTGCCGATTGCCGAAGCAATAGATTTTTTCAGCAAGCAGGGCGAGACCTACAAAGTTGAGCTGATCCGCGATCTGGCGGCGCAGGGCGAGACGTTTGTCTCTCTCTATCAGCAGGGCGATTTCATTGATCTCTGCCGGGGGCCGCATCTCCCTGACACATCTTGGCTGAAGAGCTTCAAACTGCTGCGCGTGGCTGGTTCCTATTGGCGGGGCGATGAAAAGAACCCCATGCTGACCCGCATCTACGGCACCGCCTTTTTTGACGCGAAAGAGCTGAAACAATATCTGGAGCGGATTGAAGAGGCTAAACGGCGCGATCATCGCAGGCTCGGCAAGGAGCTGAAGCTTTTCACGATTCAGGATGAGATCGGGCCGGGCTTGATTCTCTGGCAGCCGCGCGGTGCATTGCTGCGGCGTTTGCTGGAAGATTACTGGAAAGATGCCCATTATAAAAATGGCTATCAGCTGCTCTACACCCCGCATATTGCCCGCCAAGATTTGTGGAAAACCTCCGGCCATCTTGATTTCTACGCCGAGAATATGTACGCGGCCATGGATATTGACGAGGTGGCGTATCAGCTCAAGCCGATGAACTGCCCCTTCCATATCGGGGTGTATAAATCCGAGCCGCACAGCTACCGCGAATTTCCCATCCGCTGGTGCGAACTGGGCACGGTCTATCGCTACGAAAGGGCGGGCGCGTTGCATGGTTTGATGCGGGTGCGCGGTTTCACGCAAGACGATGCGCATATTTTCTGCCGTCCTGATCAGCTCGAAGAGGAAATTTTCAATATCATTGACCTGAACCTGCACGTCCTCAAGACCTTCGGCTTCAGCGAGTATGATGTTTATCTCTCTACTCGTCCGGCCAAATATGTGGGCAGCGATGAGAACTGGGAGCTGGCGACCCAAGCCCTCAAGCAGGCTATGGACAAAAAGGGACTGGCCTATTCGATTGATCCCGGCGAAGGCGTGTTTTACGGTCCAAAAATTGACATCAAGATTAAAGATCAATTAGGCCGCTCATGGCAGTGTTCCACCATTCAGGTGGATTTTAACCTGCCGGAACGCTTTGGCATGAGCTACGCTGGTCAAGACGGAGCGGAGCATCAGCCGATTATGATCCACCGCGCTTTGATGGGTTCTTTGGAACGTTTCATCGGCGTGCTGATTGAGCATTATGCCGGAGCCTTCCCGCTCTGGCTGGCTCCGGAGCAGGCCCGCGTTCTTAATATCACCGACAGCCAAGGCGATTACTGCGGCAAGGTTCTGGCCGCGCTGCGCAAAGCAGGCATCCGCGTTGAGGCTGATCTGCGCAATGAAAAGCTCAATTACAAAATCCGGGAGGCGCAGCTGATGAAGGTGCCGTACATGCTGATCGCGGGCGACCGGGAAATGCAGGACGGCATGATCACGGTGCGCAAACGCAGCGGCGAAAACCTGCCGCCCATGTCGCCGCAGGACTTTGCCGACATGGTGCGCCGGGAATGCGCAGAAACAGCAGCAGTCTGACAGACGGAGATAATGGATAACAAACGGAAGCCCAAAAAAGGTTCGCAGCAGGAAATTAAAGTCAGAATCAACGACGACATCCGCTATCCTGAAGTCCGGCTGCTTGGGCCGGAGGGCGAGCAGCTCGGCGTGGTGTCTTCGGCAAAAGCCCGCCAGATTGCCTTGGAGCAGGGCTTGGATTTAGTTGAAATTTCAGACAAGGCCAGCCCGCCGGTCTGCCGGGTGATGAATTTTGACAAATACCGGTATGAGCTGAAGAAAAAACAGCAGGAAGCGAAGAAGAAGCAGACGGTTGTCGAGACCAAGGAAATCAAGTTCCGGCCCAAAACTGAGGAGCACGACTTGGATTTCAAGATCAAGAACATCCTGAAATTTGTTGAAAAGAAAAACAAGGTCAAAGTGACCATGCAGTTCCGGGGACGGGAGATCGTTCACGCCCAGACCGTGGGCATGGAGGCGATCAAACGCATCGCCGACGCGCTCCGCGAGCACTGCGCCATCATCCAGGAGCCGACCATGGAAGGCCGGTTCATGATCATGTTTGTCGGGCCGAAACCCTGAGCCAGTTTGCAGCAGAACCAGAAATCAGCGCGGGCTGCACGTCTTGCGCATTAAGGAGAATTATCATGCCTAAAATGAAAACCCACCGGGGCGCGGCGAAGCGGTTCAAGCTGAGCGCCACCGGCAAAGTCCGTTACGGCAAAGCCTTCGGCTCCCACATCCTGACCTCGAAAAGCACGAAGCGGAAACGGCGGATCCGGCAGAACGGCGTGCTGGATGCGGTAGACAACAAGGCCGTCAAGCGGATGCTGCCTTACCTGTAATATTTTCAAGCAACACGGGAGTGCGAAGACTATGCCACGCGCCACACGCGGGTTCAAAGCCCGCCGCAGAAGAAATAAAGTTCTGACTTTAGCCAAAGGATTCCGGGGCGGCAGAAGCCGTCTTTTCCGCACCGCCGCTGAGGCGGTTGACCGCGCCCTCTGTTACGCCTACCGCGACCGGCGCACCAACAAGCGCAATTTCCGCGCCCTGTGGATCACCCGCATCAGCGCGGCAGCCAAGGCCAACGGCATCAGCTACAGCAGGCTGATTGACGGTTTGACTAAGGCCGGGATCGAACTGGACCGCAAGGTGCTGTCCAATTTGGCCATTGTTGATCCTGCCGCCTTCAGCGCGGTGGTGAAGCAGGCCGCTGCCAAACTTGCAGCCTGATGGAAGAAACGCTGCGGCAGCTGCGGGCTGAGGCGGAAGCCGGGCTGGCTTCCGTCGGCAGTCTGGCTGATCTGGAGGAATTCCGGGTCAAATATCTGGGCCGCAAGGGACTGCTGGCCAATGCCATGAAGCAGCTTGGCCAAGCTGCGCCGGAAGAACGGCCCCGGCTCGGCCAGCTTGCCAACACGGTCAAGCAGGATCTGGAAGGGATTTTTCAAGTCAAGAAAGAAGCCCTTGAAGCAGGTTCGCAAACGGTCAAGCAGCAGCTTGACCTCAGCCTGCCGGGCCGTTTTATCCCTTTCGGCAAACTCCATCCTGTCACGCAGGTGATGGAGGAAATCTGCGCCGTCTTCGAGGGAATGGGCTTTGCTGTAGCCGAAGGCCCGGACGTTGAGACCGATCATTACAACTTCGAGGCCCTCAACATCCCGGCCCATCATCCAGCCAGAGACATGCACGACACGTTTTATGTCTCTGATTCCATTCTTCTCCGCACCCACACCTCGCCGATGCAGGCGCGGATCATGGAGAAGCAGGAACCTCCTTTGCGCTGCATCGCGCCAGGCAAGGTTTATCGCTGCGACTCCGACATCACCCACACCCCGATGTTTCATCAGGTGGAAGGATTTTTGGTTGACCGCCAAGTGTCTTTCGCCGATCTGAAAGGGGTGCTGTCTCTGTTCACCCGGCGCATTTTTCAGGGCGATTTGCCCTTGCGCTTCCGACCCAGTTTTTTTCCTTTCACCGAACCCAGCGCGGAAGTGGACATTGCCTGCGTGATCTGCAAAGGCAGCGGCTGCCGGGTCTGCAAGCAGAGCGGCTGGCTGGAGATCCTCGGCGCGGGTATGATTGATCCGGCGGTGCTGACTATGGTTGGCTACGATCCGGAGCAGTTCTCCGGCTTCGCGTTCGGTCTTGGCGTGGAGCGCATCGCCATGCTCAAATACGGCATTGATGACATCCGCCTTTATTATGAGAACGATCTTCGTTTTCTTAGGCAGTTCTAATAGATAGTCATTCCGACCGAAGGGAGGAATCTCATGATGGAAGAAATCAAGAAACAGAGATTTCTCCCGTTGGTCGAAATGACAATGCACGAAAAAATTGAGCCGTCTCAAGACGGCTTGGTTGATTTGCAGGCGACGCATGAGCTGAAGTGCCAGGAGAGATGTTATGCCAAAATTATATGAATATCTTGGAATAATCATCTATTTTTGGTCAAACGAGCATGAGCCTGTTCATGTTCACGGTGGATGTCAAGACAGGGAAAGCAAGGCAGAACTATTTATTGAAAATGGCGGTGTGACAGAAATCAGAATAACGGATGTCAAAGGCCGCAAGCCTCTTGATACGGCTGAATTGAGGCATTTTGAAAAATTAGTGCATCAGAAGGCGGATGAGATCGTGCAGAAATGGATAGATTATTTTGTTCTGCACAAAAAGGTGGAATTCGAGCGGATAAGCGAAAGGCTGTCATGATCGAACACCAGCAAACTCTTGCGGAGGACGCTGTTGTCAGCATAATCGAAGCTGAATATATTCCGCCATACACGATTCGTTTGCGATTCAGCGATGGTGCAGAGCAATCGCTGAATTTTTTTTCATTTTTAGAAAAATCGTATCATCCTGACATCAGAAAGTATCTCAATACAAAATTATTTAGAGGTTTTTCCATTTCGGAAGGACGATTGGATTGGAATAATTACGATCTGTGTTTTTCTATGCAGGATTTGTATGAAGGGAAGATTTGACTGAATTGCCATAATTGCTCTTTGGCTCAAATAAAAAATATTTGACAGGTTAAAAACACCATGCAGTGGCAAGAAGTGTGCGATCATCCAAGTCTGCAAAATTTGCCTTTCAAAATAGAACTGAACGAAATGGGCCAAATTATAATGTCTCCAGTTAAGGTGTATCATTCAGCATTTCAAGGAAAAATTTCCCGATTACTGCCGGAGAACGGGATTGTTCTTCCTGAATGTGCTGTTCAAACAAAAAAAGGGACAAAGGTAGCAGACATTGCTTGGTGTTCGGAAGAACGATTCAAAATTATTGAGCGTGAAGCAGAGTGCTCAGTTGCCCCTGAAATTTGCATAGAAGTTATGTCTTCCAGTAACACAACATATGAGATGGAAGAGAAAAGACAGCTTTATTTCTCAGCAGGCGCTGTGGAATGCTGGATATGTGATGAATATGGAAATATTGAGTTTTTCTCAAAAGATGGAGAATTGCTGAAATCTTACTTGGTGCCTTCCTTTCCAAACAAGATCAGAGTTGCTTCCTGAATTGCAGGGCAACCTGCGAGCTGAAACGTGATGGAATGGATACGATTTATGTAGGCAATATTGGTGAAGAAGCTGTTCGAGAAGAACTTAGAAAATTTAAAGGATCCAAACTAAGCGGATTTATTAGATCTAAGAATATTGTTTATTATGGAAAAAATTTTCAATTAGATTTTTTAGTTTTCGTTCCCAAGATAGGGTTAGTTGTTCTTGAAGTAAAAAGATGGCAAGGAACAATCCGTGCGACTTGCGATGACAATTGGACACAGGAATATGGGGTATATAAAAACGAATATTCCAACGCCTCAAAACAAGTATTAAGAACCTGTGGTTTATTGTTGCAGATACTCGAAAAAGGAAAAATTAACAAGTGGCCAATAAAACCTCTTGTGGTTTTCGCGCATGAAAATGCAAAAATATTAAAAGGGAGAAATGAAAAGGCCCCGCAGACTGACATTGTAAGAAAAGCTAGTATTTCATCTTGGATAGATGAAAATTCCAGCGAGGAGATTTGTTATAAGTTTTCAACAACAGAGTTTGAAAGAGTAAAGAATATTATCTGTCAGTACACATCTGAATATATCGAGAATTGATATTTCTCACGTATCATAAAACTCACCCTGAGCTGGCTCAGCAACTCATATCTCCCTTGATGGCCTGTCCGCAGAGCAACGAAGAGCAGGACGATGAAAGAATTCTTGCAAAAGCATAAGGTTCTTCTCTATGCAGCCTATCTGTTAAGCTTGATCTTTCTTTTGCTGGGCGGCGGGGAGCTTATCACCCGCATGAAAGGGATGCGGCCTTGGCGTATCAGCGACGTTCCGGTGCGGGTTGAGCCTGGCGGAAAATTCTTCAGAAAGCACCCAACCTTAGGCTACGCCTCTCTTCCTGGGCAATTCACCGTTACCCTGCTCCGAACAAACTACAGCTTCCATGTGACGCATCTCCCCAATGGTCTTCGCGTCACCCATCCCCTCAACACCTATGATCCCTCTGTCCGCAAGCCGGAAATCTGGATATTGGGCTGCTCGTTCACGCATGGTTGGAGTCTGAATGATGAGGACACCTATCCTTGGCGGCTGCAAGAACATCTGCCAGAATATGAAGTGATCAACTTTGGTTTCAGCGGCTACGGCACCATTCACTCTCTCATTCAACTTCGCGAGGCGTTAGCTGCTGGAAAAAAGCCTGAGATTGCGGTGCTGGCTTATGCGGATATGCATGATGAACGGAACACATTTCTGCGGAAACGGCGTAAATCCATTGCTCCGTGGAACAGGCTCGGCCCGCTGGTGCAGCCTTATGCTCGCTTAGACAACGACGGGAAATTAAGCTATTATCTCGATGAAGTGGAATATACGGAATTTCCCTTGATGCGTTATTCTGCGTTGTCACATTTTACAGAGATCAAGTGGAATGAGTTGGAGCAAAAGCTGAAGCAGAGCCGTAAGGTATCCGAAGCTCTGGTGCTGGAAATGGCCAACACTGCCCGGCAACATGGCGTGAAATTTATTCTCGCCACCATTGGCAAAGACCCGCAGATGCTTGCCTTTGCCGAAAAGAACGGAATTCCCAATGTGGATATTTCTGTCAATTTCCGTAAAAATCCAAAATATATGAATCTGCCTCACGATGGACATCCCAGTCCGCTGGCGACAAAAGAATATGCGAAACACTTAGAAGCCTTTCTTCGCAATGGGCAGCTGAACGAGCATCCGGCGCAGTAAAACGAGTTGTCAGCAGAATTAAGGACGCACGCGGTTGAAAAAAGCACAGAATTATAAGAAACTAACTGCGTGCTCCTGACAGATACTATGAATTATATTCTCGGCATCTCAGCTTACTATCATGACAGCGCGGCAGCTCTGCTGGCTGATGGCAAAATTGTTTCCGCAGCTCAGGAAGAACGCTTCACCCGTAAAAAGCATGATCCTAGTTTTCCCGGCAATGCAATAAAATATTGTCTACAAGAAGCGGGAATCAGCATTGAGCAGGTCAGCGACATTGTCTTTTATGATAAGCCGCTGGTCAAGTTCGAGCGGCTGCTGGAAACCTACCTTGCCTATGCGCCGAGAGGGTTCCGTTCCTTCGTTGCCGCCATGCCGGTTTGGATGAAGGAAAAGCTTTATATTAAGACGACGCTGAAAAAAGAATTCAGCACACTATGCGGATGCAAACAGTCTGCGCTGCCTGATCTGCTCTTCTCGGAACATCATCAGGCACATGCTGCCTCGGCGTTCTTTGCCAGCCCCTTTCAGAAGGCAGCGGTTTTATGTTTGGATGGCGTTGGCGAATGGGCGACCAGTTCTGTCTGGCTGGGAAACGGCAATTCCTTGCAACTCTTGTGGCAGCTGAATTTTCCGCATTCCCTTGGTCTGCTCTACTCCGCTTTCACATATTACACTGGTTTCAAAGTCAATTCCGGTGAATACAAACTGATGGGGCTTGCCCCCTATGGCGAGCCGAAATATGTTGATCTGATTCGCGGCAATCTGCTTGATCTGAAGGAAGATGGCACATTTAGGCTGAACATGGCGTATTTCAACTACGCAACCGGCCTGACAATGACCAATGCCCGTTTCGCCAAGCTTTTCGGAGCCGAAGCCCGGAAGCCGGAAAGTCGGCTGACGCAGCGGGAAATGGACATTGCCCGTTCCATTCAGGATGTCACTGAAGAGATCGTCCTTCGACTGGCCAGAACTGCGCATAAGGAGACAGAGGCGGAATATCTCTGCATGGCCGGGGGCGTGGCCTTGAACTGCGTTGCCAATGGCCGTTTGCTCCGCGAAGGTCCGTTCAAGGATATTTGGATTCAGCCGGCTGCAGGCGACGCAGGCGGCGCGTTGGGCGCAGCTTTGACAGTTTGGCATGAAAAATACCAAGGGCAGCGGACAGCGGACAACATTCATGATGCCATGTCCGGCTCTTATCTGGGACCGTCCTTTGCGGCAGCAGATATCGAAGCCCGATTGAATGCTTTGGGGGCGCGGTACAAGCGGCTTGACGATTCGCAGTTCATGCCGAAATTAGCCGGACTGCTGGCGGATGAGCAGGTGATTGGCTGGTTTCAAGGGCGAATGGAATTCGGACCGCGCGCGCTCGGCGGGCGTTCGATCATTGGCGATCCGCGCAGTGCCAAGATGCAGTCGGTCATGAATTTGAAGATTAAATTCAGGGAATCGTTCCGTCCTTTTGCTCCCTCAGTGCTGGCTGAAGATGTGTCTGCTTATTTTGCCTTGGACCGCCCCAGTCCCTACATGCTGATAGTGGCAGATGTGAAGGAGGAGCACCGCCTTCCTATAACCGAAGAGCAGAAACAGCTCTTTGGTATTGAAAAGCTGAATGTGCCCCGCTCCGCCTTGCCTGCGATCACACATGTGGACAACTCAGCTCGCATTCAGACTATTCATGCGGAAACTAATCCCCGCTATCACGCCTTGGCCAGCGCGTTTAAAGAAAAAACTGGCTGTCCGGTGCTGGTCAACACCTCGTTCAATGTGCGCGGCGAGCCAATTGTCTGCACTCCGGAAGATGCCTATCGCTGTTTCATGCGCACAAACATGGACTGCTTAGTGATTGAGAATTATCTGCTTCTCAAGTCGGAACAGCCGAAATGGGATGATGACAAGAAGTGGATGCAGGAGTTTGAGCTGGATTAACTTGTTCGAGCGGACATGGCAATGAGCAGCGAAAATTTGTCACAGGCAGAACTGCGCAAGTTCGGTCTGATTCTTGCAGGTGGATTTATCGGCTTTTTTGGTCTGCTGATTCCTCTGCTGCAAGGGAAAGGCGTTCATCTGACAAGCTGGCCTTGGCTGACAGCTGTCGGTCTGGCACTGATCAGTTTGGCATACCCTGAAGCACTTGGTCTGCTGAGTCGGATTTGGATGTTCTTGGGCCATATTCTTGGCTGGATAAACACCAGAATTATTTTGAGCCTTGTTTTTCTGTTGATGTTCTTTCCAGCAGCATTAGTGTTCAAGCTGCTGGGCAAAGACCCTATGCAGCGCAACCTTGATGCGGGCCTGAAGAGTTATCGGGTCAGCGGCAGGCAGCCAAAAACGGAAAATCTAAACCGCCTCTATTGAATAAACATGCTCGAATTAATCAGAGAATTATGGGGATTTATGAGGGAACGCAAGAAGTTCTGGCTGACTCCCATAATTTTTGTCATTCTAATTCTTGGTGCTCTGATCGTTTTGTCTCAAGGGTCGGCAGTAGCTCCTTTTATTTATACGTTATTTTGATTTTTATATAACAGGCTCGTCAAGATAGCCTTTTGATTGCATGCCTGCTGCAAGGTCTCACTGATTGAAAGGATGCGGGCATGCATTGTATATAACTCTTATTTATAGTTATGAAATTCACCTTAAGCTGGCTTGGCCAATATCTTTCTCTTGACGGTCTGTCCGCCGCGCCGCTCGCCGCCCGCCTGACCATGCTCGGCTTGGAAGTAGAGGCGGTGCAGGAGCTGTACGCCGGACTGGATGCGGTCAAGACCGCAAAAGTCCTTTCCGTGCGCAGGCATCCTGACGCAGACCGGCTCACCCTCTGCGAAGTGGAAGTCGGCGACAAAATTCTGCCTATCGTCTGCGGTGCGCCCAATGTCCGTGAAGGCTTGGTCACGGCCATTGCCCTGCCCGGTGCAAAGCTGCCCGGCGGCATGGAGATCAAAAAGGCCAAGGTGCGCGGCCAGGTCTCGGAGGGAATGCTCTGCTCGTGGAAGGAACTGGGCATCAGCGAGGCCAGCTCCGGCATAGTCGAGCTTGATCCCGCCTTGGCTTCCGGCCAGCTGCTGCGCGAGGCCCTCGGCCTTGTGGACACGATGATTGAGGTGGATCTCACGCCGAACCGGGCCGACTGCGCCAGCGTGCTTGGCATTGCCCGCGAAGTGGCCGGAGTGACGGGCCAGACTGTCCGCCGCCCAGTGGCCGCGCTGCCGGATTTGTCCCAGCCCGCCGTTTTCACCGTGGCCATTGACGAGCCGCAGCTCTGCCCGCGCTACGCTGCCCGTCGTTTGACCGGCGCGACGGTCAAGCCCTCGCCGTGGTGGCTCCAGCGGCTGCTCTTGGCGGTCGGGATGCGCCCGATCAACAACATCGTGGACATCACCAACTTTGTCATGCTGGAGTATGGCCAGCCGCTTCATGCCTTTGATTACGCGAAGATTGCAGGGCAAGGCATAGTTGTGCGGCGGCCTAACGCTGGCGAGACGACCTTCACCACCTTGGACGGCAGCGAGCGCAGCCTTGAGCCGGACATGCTCCTAATCTGCGACCGGGACAAGCCGGTGGCAATGGCCGGAGTCATGGGCGGCCTCAACTCCGAGGTCACGGACACGACGACGGATATTCTGCTCGAATCGGCCTGCTTTGCTCCGGTATCCATCCGCCGCACCGCCCGCAGGCTCAATCTGACCTCGGAAGCCTCCTACCGCTTTGAGCGCGGCGTGAACCCGGAGGGCGTGACTGAGGCTCTGGAGCGGGCAGCGCAGCTCATCTGTGAATTGGCCGGGGCAACGATGGCGGACGGCGTTGATCAGTATCCGGGCAAGAAAGAGCTGCTTCAGCTTGATCTGCGGGTGAAGCGGGTCAACAGCCTGCTCGGCACTAATCTCAGCAGCGGGCAGATTGCCGCCTGCCTGCGCGGGATTGAGTTTGCTGTTGCCGGTGAGGGCGAGCTGCTGCGCGTGACCGTGCCCGCCTTCCGCGTGGACATTGAGCGCGAGGTTGATTTGATTGAGGAAGTGGCCCGCCTGACTGGCTACAACGAGATTCCGGTCACGCTGCCGGTGATGGCGATGGACTGCCCGCAGCCGGAGCCGCTGCGCCAGCTGCGCAAACAGATTGCCGCGACCATGACCGGGCTTGGCTTCTACGAGGCGGTCAACTACTCCTTTGTCGCCAAAAAGCACAGCGACCTGATCGGCTTGGCGGCGGACGATCCGCGTCGGCAGCAGGTGGAGCTGCTCAATCCTCTCAGCGAAGATCAGGCCGCGATGCGCACCATGCTCCTGCCCGGCCTCTTGGACAACGTCCGCCGCAACATCAGCTTTCAGCAGACAGATGTCCGCCTCTTTGAGACCGGCAAGGTCTTTGTCTATACCGCGCCCGGCCAGCAGCCGATTGAGCGGCATCAGCTCTGCGCGGTGATCAGCGGAGGCCGTCACCCGGAAGCCAGCCCGCTCTATTTCTCCGGCCAAGAGAGCGATCTCTTTGATCTGAAAGGCGCGGCGCAGGCGTTGCTGCGCGAGCTGCGGCTGACAGCGGCTGTCAGCTTTGCGGCAGCGGAAGGTCAAGCGCAGCCCTATGCTGAACCCGGCTCCACCCTCCGCATCATGGCTGGCGGCGAGCAGCTTGGTCTGATCAGCAAAGTGCCCCGCACTGTCGCCCGTGCCTTCGGCATCAAGCAGGAGGTGTATTTCCTCGAACTGGAGCTGGAGCCGCTCAACGCCCTGCCCGCTGCGGCCAAAAAGTTCAGCCAGCTCAACCGCTATCCTTCCGTGCGGCGCGACATCGCCCTGCTGGTGCCGGAGAACGCAGCGGCGGGCGATCTCCTGCAAGATATCCTTGACCACAGGATGCAGCACGTGGTATATGCTGATATTTTTGATGTGTACAGCGGCAAGCCGATTGAAGACGGCATGAAGAGCGTGGCCTTGACCGTCACCTATCGCTCCGCAGAAGGAACGCTTGATGACGAGACGGTCAACGGCTTCCACGAAAAAATAGTCAGCTCGCTGATGTCCCGCTTTGGCGGCAGATATCGCGAAATCAAGGAAACAGCATGAACGAGCAGAAAGAAGCAGACAAAGGCAATGTGACCCGCAAGGAGCTGTCGCTCTCCATCAACGAGCGGCTGGGCATCTCGCAGCGCAACGCGGCCAAGATGGTCGACACCATTTTCGCGGCGATGAAGGACACGCTGGTGAACGGCGAGTCGCTCAAGCTGGTGCAGTTCGGCACCCTGACCGTGCGCGGCAAGTCGCCCCGCCGGGGCCGCAATCCCCGCACCGGCGAGACCATGACCATCACCAAGCGCAAGATGGTCACCTTCCGGCCCTCGAAGCGGCTGCGCGAGCTGCTCAACGAGGATGAGAACTGAGGAAAAACGGCGGGACGGCAACGCGGCAGTTGACAATCCGGGCGTGGGAATGGTACATATAGCCCAGCAAAAGTATTCGGAACGTAGCGCAGCCTGGTAGCGCACCTGAATGGGGTTCAGGGGGCCGGAGGTTCAAATCCTCTCGTTCCGACCAGCACACTCAAGGAGTCAAGCGGAGACGCTTGGCTCCTTTTTTTATTGCCCCTGCGGCACGCCGCCTTCCGCCCCCCCTACATCTTCTTCCGGCAGAAGGCCGCGAAATCCTCCAGCTTTTGCAGGGCTGCACCGCTGGCAACGACTTCCCGCGCCAAGGCGATGCCGCCGCGCAGGTCAGCGGCCTTGCCTGCGGCCATCAAGGCTGCTCCGGCATTGAGCAGCACCATGTCCAATCTTGCGCCAGGCGAACCACGCAGCACAGCCCGCACCAGCTCCGCTGATTCCGCCGCTGTTTTCCCGCCTTTGATCTCAGACGAATCCGCCCGCCGCAGGCCCAGCTCCTCCGGCCTGACCGCATAGCTCTCCACCGCGCCGTCGTGCGCATCGGCAAGATGCGAGGTTCCAGTCACGGTCAGCTCGTCCATGCCGCCTTCACCCCAGACCACCAGAGCGCGTTTCATGCCCAGCCGGATCAGCACTTGTGCAATCGGCGCAACCAGCTCCTTGGCGAACACGCCGGTCAGCTGCACATTGGGCCGGGCCGGATTGGTCAGCGGGCCAAGGATAT
>NZ_JBLWEP010000031.1:0-19632 GCF_048287355.1 Candidatus Electronema sp. TJ | reverse complement strand
CTCCATCCTGCTGAATGAATCCGAAGCCCTTCGCATCATTGAACCACTTCACTGTACCTTCTGCCATTTCTGCTGCTCTCCTTGGGAGCTGGACATCATCTGCTTGGCCGCCGGACAGCGGTGCGCCGCCCGGCAATTTTATCTCACTTGCGCTGCGCTGTATTGGAAAGCACAGGGCTGCTTACAGCTTGACTACTTTGTCAGCCGCCGGACCCTTGGGGCCTTGTACCACTTCAAAGCTCACCCGCACTCCTTCTTGCAGCGATCTGAACCCGTCAGATTTGATCGCGGAATGATGGACGAACACATCCGGCCCGCCGTCCTGCTGAATGAATCCGAAGCCCTTTGCATCATTGAACCACTTTACTGTGCCCTGCGCCATTTTCGACGTTTCCTCATTGTGCGCGGCTTGTTATTGCGCCGCTTAAATCATTCAATCCCAACAGCGAGAGCTGTCGGCAGGCAGCCACTACAGCACAAACAAAAAAACCGCACGCCTCTGAGAGTGAGGATTGTGCGGCTGCGTTCTTCGTTAGTACTCTGCTCAAGTGACTGCACAACATATCCTTATAGTAGCCGATTCAAGGGAAGAAGCAAGTTTTTTTTTCATGCGTGCGAAAAAAACATTTTTCCTTGGCTGCGGGAGCAAGCAGGCGGGCGATTTCCGCAAGAGGCACCCGGCCTTCCCGGAAGCAACGCAGCTCCTGCCCGTTCCAGCCGATCAAAGTCGAGCCTGCGCCGCCCGGCGTTCTCCCTCCGTCAAGGATCAGATCAATTTCCGCTCCGAAGGCGGCCTCCACTTCCACCGCCGTGACAGCCGCAGGCTGGCCGGACCGGTTGGCGCTGGTGGCTGTGACTGGCCCGCCAAAGGCGGTCAGCAGGAGTCTTGCTGTCGCATCTGGTGACTGCCTGATGCCGACTGTGCCGCTGCCGCCAGTGAGCAGCTGCGGCAGATTCTTTTTCGCCGGAAAGACCAAGGTCAGCGGGCCTGGCCAGCAGCAACCCATGAGCTGACGCAGCACATCCGGCACGTCTTCCGCTAGCAGCGGGACTTGGCTCGGATCAGCAACCAGAAGCAAGACCGGCTTGTCCTCCGTCCTCCGCTTGACCGCGAAGATCCTCTGCAAGGCTTCGCTGTTGAAAGGATCAACGCCGAGACCGTAATAGGTCTCTGTGGGGAAGGCGATCAAACGCCCCTGCCGAAGCAGCCTTGCCGCCTCCTGCGCAGACTCCGCGCTGGCCGGGACGATCATCACGCCGAGGTTTGTCCCTTGGCCTGCTGGAGGGCCAGATTCTTGGCTGCCACCTGCTCTTCCATCTCGTGGCTGAACTGGCGCAGGGCTTCGGTGATCTCTTGATCATTGATGGCAAGAATCCGGGCGGCCAACACTGCCGCGTTCTTGGCCCCGGACTTGCCGATGCCCATCGTTGCTACAGGAATACCGGGCGGCATCTGCACGGTTGAAAGCAGGGCATCAAGACCATTGAGCGGCGAAGTGTCTATTGGCACGCCAATCACCGGCAGGGTAGTATGCGCAGCGATTACTCCAGCCAGATGAGCGGACATGCCCGCGCCCGCGATAATGATTTTCAGGCCGCGCCGGGCAGCGGTGCGGGCGTACTCGGCAGTCTGCTCCGGGGTGCGGTGGGCCGAGGAGATGAGCATTTCGTGCTTGATGCCGACGCTGGTCAGGAAATCCGCAGCGGTCTGCATCACCGGCAGATCTGAATCTGATCCCATGACGATGCTCACCGCAGGGCCGGTATGCTTTTGGAGGCGACGCAGGGCGCGATGACCGATGTCACGACGGAAGTAACTTCCCTTCCACTTGATTTTGTCCACCGCTTTATAGGCCCGCTCGATAGCCTTGGCAATGGAGATATCCATTGCGGTCACGCCGAGAACACGCCCGCCTGCGGTCAGGGTGGTTTGATTCTCAATAGTCGTGCCAGCGTGAAAGACCATCACATCCTTCAGTTTGGCCGCGTTGACCAGCCCGGTGATTGGTTTTCCTGCCTTGTAGCTGCCCGGATAACCCTCAGATGCCATAACCACACAGACCGCCGGGCGCGGATCAATCTCCAGCTCGATCTCATCCAGTGCGCCGTCAATAGCCTTTTCAAAGATATCCACCACGTCTGTCTGCAAGCGCATCAGCAGGGGCTGGCATTCCGGGTCGCCGAAACGGCAGTTGAACTCCAGCACGTTGATTTTGTCGCCGTCAAGCATCAGGCCCGCGTAGAGCATTCCCTTGTACGGACGGCCTTCCGCAGCCATGCCGCGCACCGCAGGCAGCATGACTTCGTTCATCACCCGCATGGTCATGGAATCATCCAGCACCGGCGCGGGCGAATAGGCTCCCATCCCGCCGGTGTTCGGTCCACGGTCGCCCTCGAAGATCGCCTTGTGATCTTGGGACGAGGGCAGCGGCAGGACATTCTCGCCATCAACAAAGGCGATGAAAGAAGCCTCCTCGCCGGAAAGGAATTCCTCGACCACTACTCGGCTGCCTGCTTCGCCAAAGGCCCGATCTTTCATGATCAGGTCAACCGCGTGTTTAGCCTCGGTTTTGGTCTGGCAGACCAAAACACCCTTGCCTGAGGCCAGCCCGTCGGCCTTGACCACGCAGGGCGCACCGATCTTGTCTATAAATTTCTTCGCTGCGTCTGGCCGGTCAAAGCTCTCGTACTCAGCGGTCGGGATATTATATTTTTTGAGAAAATCCTTGCAGAAGACCTTGCTGCCCTCCAGCTCCGCAGCAGCAGCGGTAGGGCCGAATATGCGCAGTTCTTTAGCCTGGAAACGGTCCACAATTCCCGCCGCCAGCGCATTCTCTGGTCCAACCACAGTCAGACAAATACTTTCTCTGATGGCGAAGTCGAGCAGCCCGTCCACATCGTCCGCAGCAATTTTGACGCAGGTGGCCAGCTTCCGTATTCCGGCATTGCCAGGGGCGCAGTAAATGGCCTTCACTTTTTCAGACTGGCTCAATTTCCAGACCAGGGCATGTTCTCTGCCGCCGGAACCGATGACCAGAACCTTCATCAAAACCTCCTTGCTGGGTGTTTGCACGATTTGCCGACACCGATATGGCGGACGGCACTGGGAGCTGCTCCCTTTCGGGAGCCACATCATAACACAAAAACAGCAGGTTCGGCAACTGAGGAATGCCGTGTCAAGGTTTTGCGCGGAATATACGATGACAGCTCAGCCGCTTCTGCCGCAGGCTCTCCTTTCCGGCGAGCTGGCCGTCATGACAGTTTTTTCTCACAGAATTCCATGCCGGTGAAAAACGTTCCTCTCTCTCTAATGATCAGCACGCCATATTGATCGTATCAGCGATTCAAAAGAAGGATACAATACTCTGTTGCCATGCGCACTCAAATGATCTCCGTCAAAAAAAAGCGGCTTTCCATTTTGCTGATCAAAGACTGAGCACGTTGTTCCTTTTTCGCAAAGGATCGGGAATGGATCCCACACGGTCAAATTTTGAAACTGCTTGGACAGGGCCGCCAGCGAGTTCATAACCGGCTGGCGATATTTCAGGAGGAAATTCCTGTCCATTGAAAAACCGGCGGAGCAGATTGGATTTGATCGGTTGAACCAGTCAGAGCAGCGGAAGACAGGCGACGAGAACACTGGTTTTGGCGCGTCAATGACAACGTGCAGGTTCATATTTTTGAATATGCTTATTATTTCTGCTGTCTCCAAAAGTGCGTCGTTATAATCATTCAGATGATTTTCATCCTCACTGATATTTAATTCTTGCTTGCTTTTCAAGATGTCCCATTGGTCGCAAATCTTGTTCATGCGCAGAGACGCTAAGAAAACTATGTCTCCTGGCGAGGATGTTTCTCTGATTTCATCGAGATAGCTGTCGAAAACCTCAGCGCACCGTTTTCCCTTGTCTATTTTTGACTTGATAAGATTTGCGATTCCGCATCCTGCTTCCGACATATTTATTATTTCCGCTCCATGCTCGTCAGATAGTTTCTGAAGCATGGTTGCATATGCGCCTGCATGTGAATCTCCTATGGCAAAGATTTTCCGGCCCGCAAAAATTTTTCTGGCATCTGTTTTTTTCTCCGGCCAAGGATACGGATACCACGTTTTTCTGTCTTTTGTGACGCTGAGGCTGATCATCGGCTGGAAGAAGAAAACTGCGCCTATCAGGATAAAAGCTGCGGTTATGGCTGAAAGTCCAGCTCGGATGATCTGTCTGGATGGATGATCTGCGAGAAATTTTGCAGTTCTGAAAGGATTCTCAATACAATGGTATGAGCAGACCGCAAGCAGAAAAGAAAAGGTGATTGCAAGGCAATATTCCTCCATAGTGTGCAGGCCGCTGGTCCAGCGCAGCAGCGCATACACCGGCCAATGCCAGAGATACAAAGAATATGAAATTTTGCCAATATAAACAAAAGGCGATGATTCAAGCAGCTGTTGGACAAGCGGCTTCGCTTCAGTTTTGTGCATCAGGCCGGAAATCAGACTGACCGTGCCGCAGACAGGCAGCACCGCCCAAGGAAAAGGGAATGCTTTTTTGTCAGACAAGACAAATCCGGCAGCGACAAGCAGGACTCCGGCTGCGAAATGCAGATTTGCTCCCAAACAGGAGCGTGGCATAATTCTGTCTTGCGAATGCAGCTGCAGCAGAAAAGCTCCTGCCGCCAGCTCCCAGAATCTGGCCGGAAGCAGATAAAAAGCTAAATCAGGTGTTTTTGAAGTCGCATATGCTGCATATAAAAAGGAGATCAGCAGCAAGGACGCAAGCAGATATCGTGCCGCTGCGCTGATCAAGGCTGTTCGGCGGCTATATTTCATCCATAAAAAGAAAATTGCCGGAAATATCAGATAAAACTGTTCTTCAACGCCGAGCGACCATGTGTGCGTGAACGGATTGAAATCTGTTCTTGGTGAGAAATAGCCGTCATTGAAAAAAATGAGGGCAAAGTTTCCAAGACCGAAAAGAGCGGCCAGCGCAGTTGCGCTGTTGGCCTGACTCAGCCAGGAAGCTGGAATAAAAAGCGAAGTGGCAAGACTCGATACAAGCAGGCAAACGATCAGAGCGGGAAATATTCTGAGAATTCTTCTGGCATAAAAACTGCTTGCGAATTGAATAAAATGAGAATCGGCATGACGGAGCAGCGATGCGCTGACCACATAGCCGGAGATGACAAAAAAAATGTCCACCCCGGAAAAACCGCCCGGCAGCATGGCCGGATGCAGATGAAAAAACAGCACGGCCAGCACCGCTGCGGCGCGCAGGCCGTCTATTCCCTTAATGTAACTCAATCTGCCCCCAAAAACGTAACTTTTTAAGCCCAAACAGCATTCCTGTGATGCCGACAAGGGCAAAAGATGTTTTGCCCCTGCTGCTTACGCTGCTCCCGAATCAGCGTGGCAGACAACTCGTTGCAGCCTCAATCGAAGTGTAGTTTGAGGCGAAGCACATTTATCCGTGGCAGACTAAGTTTTATTTTTGGCGGAAAACATGTTGGTTGCGGCAAATTAAATTTCGTGTGGCAGAGAACATGTTGTTTGTGGCAGACTAAATTTCATCCGTGGCAGAGAACATGTTGTTTGCGGCAAATAACACTTCGCCCGTGACGGAAAACATGTTGTTTGCGACAAACTAAATTTTATCCGTGGCAGAAAACATGTTCTTTGCGGCAAATTAAACTGCATCCGTGACGGAAAACATGTTGTTTGCGGCAAAAAACACTTCGCCCGTGGCGGAAAACAGTGCGTTGCGGCGGAAAAAACAGCGGATTCCACGATCATGGCGCACGCGGCGCAGACGCATGGTCATCTGTTGTGATGCCGGACGAAGAAGCGCATCCGCAGCTTGTGCAGCGGCGTGATCAGCGGCGAAAAGAGAATCTTGAGGATGCCGCTGCGCAGCGCGGCATTCTTGCGAAGCAGATCGAACAGATCAGCAGGAAGGTTCTTCAGGCGGTCGTTCAGGCTGGGTTCTTGTATGGCGGCATGGTAATCCGGGTTGGGCAGGCCGCGTTGCCGACGTTTGGCCATTTGAACAGCCGCCCGGCTCCGCTTGCCCCTGATCATGGCCAAAGTTCTTGCGGAAATCTTTGCAGCGGGCAGAGAATAAAGGACAACAGCACCGGCCTGCTCCGCACTCTGCAAAATGTCCCTTCCTTTGGCGGTGCGCTGGAACACTTGGGTGCAGCATTCCATCCTGCTGAATTCATCCGCGTAATCAAAGGCCCAGAAATCGCCGAAGCTGAGATCCGCCAGCGCGGAGGTGCCGTCCACGCAGAGGCGGCAGCGTTCCGGGCCGAAAAGACGGAACATCGCATTGACCACTGTGCCGTAGGCTTCATTTGGATGCAGCGGCACAGTAGTTCCGTCTTTTTTGCGGACAAACATGCCGCCAGGCCAGCCGCCGCCCCGGAATTCAAAGCTGGCCACGTCCTCCCGCTGAATCCCCGCCGCCCGCAGTGCTTCCTGCCAAGCCTCGCCGCTCATGGTGCAGGAGCAGCAGAGACCAAGAATCACCGCTATTTTTCCAGACAGTTTCGGATCGACATGCGCCAGCTTCCGCAATCCATGAACTTGACAAGGCAGAGCGGCGACAGCAAAACGGCCTTTGCGGATTCGGATGTCGCGCAGCGCGGCCATTGAAGGCGTGACGCAATATTTTGACTGCGCGGCATTGCTGATTGCTGCGGGCGAAGTTGCCAAAATGCCTCGTGTCAGATGCTGCCGCTCAGGATCAGCCTCCACCACAATCGCGCCGTCAATTTGACCAGCTGAGAGCAAAAAAAGAAGCAGAGCCGTGATCAGTCCGCCGCTGGTGCCAGCCCGGCGCGTCTGCGTATCTGCCGCGTGAGCGACATAGGCGGATTCGATGTGACCAAGCGGGCTGCGCGTGTCTTCTTTGTCAGACAGCTCTTGGGCAAGAGCAGGCAGATTGACATCCGCTCCTGGACAGCATTCACCGCAGAAGCCGCAGGATGTGCATCGTCCGCTCAGAACCGGAAAATTCTGCTGATCAAACTCGATGGCCTTGGCGGGACAGACACCGGCGCAAATGCCGCAGCGGGTGCAGAGCTGCTGGCTGATGACAGTCTGCCTGAGCCAGGCGAAATCTTTTTGGAACTCTTGCATAAGGAATGGCAGCTGGCGCACAGGGGCAAAAAATCTTTTGCCCTTGTTGGCATCATCGGAATGCTGTTTGGGCGAACGCCGAGCTGGGCGAAAGATTTTTCGCCCCTACGATGGCCGTTCAAATACCGCAGTCTTTTGCATTATTCGTCAGCCGCGCTGCCCGATCACTTTCGCAGGAACACCGACAGCGATGGAGAACGGCGGAATATCTTTTGTCACCACGGCATTGGCTCCGATCACCGCGCCGTCGCCGATCCGAACCCCGTCATTGATCACCGCCTGCGCACCGATCCAAACATCACGGCCAATAACGATGCCGCCCCGGTCAACCAAAGGCTGCTCGGCAATTGGCCTGCTGGGATCGCTGAAACCGTGCTGGATGCCGCCGACAAAGCAGTTGCCGCCAAAAAGGCAATGCTCGCCGACAATAAGCTTGGAGGCTGTGCCAAGATAGCAGTATGCGCCGACGCTGACGCTGTCTGCCAGCGATATTTCTCCGCCCCGCGCCCGCACTTGGCTGTAACGGCCTATCAGCACATTGCTGCCAAGGCGGATGCTTTGCTCCGCTTCGCCCCGGAAGCTGAGAAAGACATAATCATCCAGCATCACGTTGTCGCCAAGAAAAATACGGTGCGGCGCACGCAGAGAAAGATGATGCCCAAAGACCGGATTCTTGCCTGTCTTGCCAAACAGGGCAGGATACAAAAAACGCCGCAGGCCCAAACCCAGTAATCCGGGCAGCGCGCCAAGCAGCAGGTTCAGCAGTTCATAACGGAGCAGCGGGACCAAGCCGCGCTGGCCGATGACTGTGTCTTGATATTTTTGCAGGGCAGATTTCCGCTGATCCTGCATCACCTCGCGGAAGCGGTATTTCTGGTGATCGCTCATTGCGCCGCTCCGCTGCTGGCCCGCAGCCGACCCAAATGCAGAAAACCGCCTGCAATGCCGTAGAGAATATTTTTCAGCCGCATGAGCAGTGCCGTGGACACCGCCAAGGCTGCGCTGTAGCCGAACAAAGGAAAGAAAAAGGTGAAAGCTGCTTCCATCAGGCCAATGCCGCCAATAGACACCGGCAGATTCATCACCAGCATGATTGCAGGCACAGCCAGCAGCATGGAGTAAAAATTCATATCCGGGAAAAAGGCCAAGGCCGTGCCCCAGACATTGACCACCGCCATGAAATAAAACAGGCAGGAAATGGCGAACACTTGGATCAGAACGGCTTTGTTGTCTTTATATTCCCGGACCGCATCCTGAAGACGGCTGAGTTTGGCCAGCAGCATGCCTGCGAGGCGGAAACGACTGCCAAACAGCCGGGAAAGCAGGGGCAGAATGCGCTGATCAAGAATCAGCCAGAAGATGGCTGCGTTCATCACGGCAAGAAAGAGAACGCCTGCGCTCAAAATGGGCAGCTGGTAGTCATGCGTCAGCACAGCGGCGGCGGAGATGAAAACCAGCGTGGTCATGCCGGAAAGCCGCTCCACCAGCACTGAGGCCAAGGCTTCGTATTTTTCCCCGGAATGGCGGCTCAGCTCCCAGACCCGCACCACGTCGCCGCCCATGGAGCTGGGGAGAAACATGTTGAAGAAGCGGCCTATGAAATAAAACAGCACCAGCCGCGTCAAGCTGACCTCTATGCCTTTGCTGCGCAGCAGCACCTGCCATTTCCACGAGCTGATAACTGTCAGCAGGACACCGACAGCGATTGAGAAGGCGAGCCAGAACAGATTCACCTGACTCAGAGTTTGCAGCAGACTGTCTCTGCCTGAAGTGCTGTCCAACCCGCTTTTCCAGATGACATACGCCAGCAGCAGCACGCTGACAGCAATTTTGATAAAGAAGAAAAGGCGCGACTTCTTGCCTCGCTGCGGCGGATTCTCTTTCGTTTGCTGGATCAATTCATTCACAAGTAAAACTTTTCACAGCGGACAATTTCATGCTGCTGCTGCTCCGCTGTCCAGCCCAGCATGTTCCCCATCAATGCGGCACAGCAGGCAAGGGTTTCCGGCAACGGCTTTTCTCCTGCGCCAAGATCAGTGCGGCGGCGCACAACATCATCGAGATGCACAGCCATTTCCTCGTCAACCGCATAGGCGATTTCAGCCAGCAATATCTCTTCGGAAGAGGGCAGCGGACGCAGCAGATTAGAATAACGCAGCACCTGCCGATACGAGGAACCGTAGTTTCTGAGCAGATGCCGGGCAGCCTGCTCGCTGATGCCGGTTTCATCCATGAGACATTCTGTATTCTCCGCGCAAAAGACGGAGAAGCTTTCCATGTCTCCGCCTTCCAATGGCATGTCCGCAGTTTGTGACTCCATGAAGGCTCGGCCAAGCTTGCGGAGCAGGAAATCCACTGTTTTCTGGCCAACGTCTCTGGCTGTGGTGTATTTGACCGGCAAGATGGAGATAAGATTAGCGATGCCTTCCTGATGATGATCAAGCAGCTTGAAATCGCCGTCCGGTTTGAAGCGGCCAGGCACAAAACCCTTGTGCAGATGGCAAATATCCTCCCGGCGCAGCGGTGTGCCGGGATAAACCTTATTGATTCGTCCGAGAAAACGCTCAATCTCCTCTTCTCTGATCTGAAGCCGTCCCGGTTCGTCTGTCCACGCTGCCTCGTCGGTGCCGATCATCCAGTATTTTCCCCACGGCACAAAGAAAAAGGCCCGCTCATGATCAAAGAGGCCAACTGCCATCCTGCCGGGAAAAAGCTGCCGCTTAGTGACGAGATTCATCACTCGGCACTGAGGAAAGTCGCGCTTGGGCAAGGACGGCAGCTGATGCAGCAGCCCGCCGACCCACGCGCCAGCGGCGTTGACAACATGATCTGCTTTGACCGTGAAACTGCTCCCGGAAAGCTCATCTTTCACCTGCACGCTGCTGATTCGCCCATTTTTCAGCGTGAATCCCGTGACCGGACAGTAATTGGCCGCGTCCAGCCCGTTTTGTACGCCTGCATGAAGAAAGGCCAAACCGAGACGCTCCGAATTGACAGCCATGCCGTCATGCCAGACTGCCGCGCCAGTGACGCTTGGCCGGTCAAATTCTTTGCCCAGCAGCTCAATCAGCTCTTTTTTGCTCATGATGCCGCCGAGCGGAATGCGTTTGTCCGGCGGCAGGCCCTTGCTGCGGTCAAAAGAAACCAAGCCGTTGATCAGGCTGGCAGCGAACATGTTGGGCAGGCTGCGGAGCTTCCAGACGGACTCTGTCGGCATGAGACATTGCAGCGGATGCACGAGATGCGGCGCGATTTTCAGCAGATTGCGCCGCTCGCGGCTGGATTCGCGGATTCTCTTGAAATTCGCCTGCTGAAGATAGCGGAAGCCGCCATGAATGATCTTGAGCGAATTGGAGGAGGTCTGGCTCATAAAGTCAGACGCTTCCAGCAGACAGGTTTTCAAACCGCGCGTCGCCGCCTCATACGCTGTGGCAACACCATTGATGCCGCCGCCGATCACTAACAGATCGTAACGCGTGCTGGCAAGCTGCTCAAGATTTCTTTTCATTGACCAAACATCAGCGGCAGACTTTTTTTGGGGAGGATTTCATTATAGAATTGCATGATCTTGCGTTCATAGGCTGGGCGGCAGTATTCCGCGACCGCCTTTTTCTTTGCCCGCGCCGCCCTTCTGGCCGCTTCATTGCTGTCAGAGAAAACGCGTTGCAATGCGGCAGCCATGCTTGCCGGCTCAGGATCAGCCAGAAAGGCGATCTCCTCATCCAGCACTTGGGTGTGACTGACGATTTTTGTGGCTAACACCGGCTTGCCGGAATCCATGTATGAATAAATTTTCATCGGCGTGTTTTCCCCTTCAGTGCGCGGAGAAACAAGCAGATCCGCCTGCGCCAAGTACATGGCAAGCGCGGCTGCCGGGCGCGGGCCGATGAAATGCGAGCGGCTGCTGATGCCAAGCCGCTCCGCCTGTTCTTGATATTTGCTGATGTCTTTGTCTGTCCCGCCGATGATGACCAAGCTACACTTCAAGGCTGCCGGGTCAGTCAAGGCAAAGGCTTCAAGCAGCAGTGCCATGCCTTGGTACCGCTCCAAGTTGCCGACGTACATGATGAGTTTGCCTTGGTAGCCGAATTTCTCCCGCAGCTGTTCCGGCGGCGCGGCGCAGTTTTCTTCCAGCAGACTGATGTCTTCCAAACGGAGCAGCGGTTTCTCTCGGTCAAAGGTTCTGATTTTGTCCTCAATCGCCCGGCAGACCGGGATCACGCCAACGCTGCGCCGCACGGCTATTTTTTCAAAAAATTCAAGAAATCTCCTGAACGGACGGAGAAAAGCGAGCTTGGCCAAGAGCTGATCGCTCATCCACGAATCAAGATCGTAAATATACGGCACCTTGAAGAACAGCCGCAGGAGCATGGCAATGAAAGCCGCTTCCTCAACGGCGTGAACCACATCAAAGCTGAATTGCCGATGAAGCTGGACTGCTTTTGCTGTCATGAGCACATCGCAGCAGATTTTCTGCCAAGAAAATCCCGGCGGAATGGCGAGGAGAAAGGACAGGGCTGCAATCCTGTGCAAGGTTACGTTGGGCATTGCAATATCTTCCCCCTCATGAAAAACCAGCAGATGCACTTCGTGGCCTGCCTTGCCGAGGGTTTCCGCCATCAGCCGGACAGCAATCGGCGTGCCCCGGTTTTGGAAGAAAGGCTGCGGCGCAAGCAGGAGAATTTTCATCATCATCTCCTCTTGTCAACCCGCAGAATGATGGGCGAGCCAAAAAGCTGCGTCAGCCCGCAGAGACGGCAGCCGCGTTCAAGCAGGCGCGAGAACTGTGCTGAACGTATTTTCCTGTGCAGCACCATTGGCAGAAGAAATTCAGGCCGCAGCTGCGGCTGTGTCATGCCGTGTTTGGCAAATTCCTGCACAATCTGCGTCCTGCTGAACAGACCAAAGGTTCTTGTATTCCCTTCCAGTCTTTTTTTCAAGCGGAAAAAGATGAAACTCAGAATATTGATGCTGCGGATGTCGGGATAATCAATAACAACGGTCTCTGAAGCAACCCGCGCCAGCTCCGCCAGCAGCTGCGGCCAGCGGTCAACATGCGGCACAAGCCGGAAGGCAAGGACAACTGGAAAGGAATTGTCAGGAAAAGGCAGATGCAGCGAGTCGCAGGTCTGATAGGAAAAAGCATCTTCAGGAAGCCGCTGCGCCAGTCTGCGGCGGCAGCTGTCATCGCTGCCGGTCACTGTGACTTTATATCCCCTTGCAGCAAGGGGAACAGCCAGCTGGGCGTGACCGCCGCCCACATCCAGCACGGACGCACCTGGCGCAAGATCAGGCAGCAGTTCCAGCAGCAGGTCCAGCTGCGTTTGCAGGAAATACTCGCCGACTGGCCCGGCGAAACGGCTGGCGTAATCGTCAGAGGCGGTCTCGATGTCGGCGGTTTCAAGGAAGCCGGAAAGCGGCATGTCCGCATTCACCGCAGCAGATGTTTTCTCAGCAGCGCGGCAGTGCTGCGCGCCTTTTCCTTTTCCGCAGGCACGAGCCGCTCCAGCTCTTGTTTGGTTGCCGCGCGTTCATTCCACGCCTTATTGATCATTGCTGACAAGCTGTCAGCAGTGAGGTCAGCGAACGGAAGCAGCCAGTCGCCTTGCCCAACTGTGCGGAGAAAGCCTGCGCTCTTCGGATAGGAAACAATGCCGATAACCGGCGTGTGCATGGCCGCGCAGAAAATCAGACTGTGGGTGCGCAGCCCCGAATGCAGCTCCACCCGGGCCAGCAGAGCGGCGATTTCTTCATAAGTGTAGTCGGCATTGGAAATGATTTTCACCCGCTCCTGCCGGGCGATCTTGGCCGCACATTGCCGGGTGATGCTGGTGTCCATCACTTGGGTGATGAAAAAAATCACATCCACGCCCAGCTCGTCCATCACCCGGTCAGCAGCCCCGGCAATGGCGGCGCAGAAGCTCTCTCTGGTGAAACTGCCCTTTTTGCTCCAGTTGTCGATGTAGGAATTGACGTTGAAGCCGACAGTGCCTTTCGGATTGGTGAACAGCCGCTCCTTGGCGATGACCGCTTCCATCCGCGCCTGCGGCGGCGCGGCGGTGTTCAACGCGCAGTCGGCATGAACGTGCAGCTCCGGGCAGGGGAGCGCGAGTTTTTCCAGCAGCTCTTTGGTGTTCTGATCTCGAATGACCGCCAGCTTCGTTGCTTCCAGCACTTTGGCCAAGGCTTTCTTGCCTGCGGGCGTGTCAACCGGCCCTACCGAGGCGTTGTACAGCACAATGGGAATGCCCAGCTTTTTGCAAAAGGGCGCGAACAAGGCGATGGAGGAGAGATAATTGAACAGGGGATTATAAAATTTGCGGTCAAAAAGAATGTTGTCGCAGATCAGCACGGCATCAGTGGCGGTCATGGCCTTGTACAGCGGCCAGCCGAGATTCTTGATGCAGCCGTTCCACGGCAGCAGGCCCATCGGCTTCACCTTGAACTGGCCGAACTGATCACGGATAAACCGAGGATTCGTGGTCGGAACAAGGAATTCCGCCTGAGGCAGCTCAGAGGAAATGTCACGCAGCAGATTGCCGAGGATGGCGTTGTCTCCGGCGTTGCGGCCTGAGTTGTTGCCCAGCACGGTTATTCTTTTCATGAGACCTTGTTAGTAACGCTTAAAAAGATTCTTTTTTTGCTCGCCGGCAAAACAATTCGGCTTGGCAACAGAGGGTTCTTGCCAAGCTGAAACGGAGTTGTGCTTAACAGAAAAGGAATCTGGCCGAGCAGCAAAGGAGTTTAGCTAAGCCGCAAAGGGATTGAAGTTAGCCAAACTCCTCTGCGGCTTGCCAAGAAAGAAGTTTGGCTAAGCCGAACTTCTCTTTTGCCGACTATAACTCTTTTCTTGCCCAGCCAAACTGCTTTGCGGGCGAGCCGCACTCTCCTTTTGCTTGGCTGCAACGCATGGCGGTTTGTTCGCCGCTGCAATCTGCTGCGCTGTGGAACTCAATCTTTCACATTGAGTTGCGCAGAAGTGCTGTTATTTGTGCAGCCAGCCGTGTTCAAGATACCACTGCGCCGCTTCAGCGAGAGTGCTTTCGTTGCTGTGCTGAAAACGCCAGTTCAGCAGCTTGTGCAGCTTGGCGGTGCAGAACTGCCGGTCTTTGGCGTAGAAAGAAACCCGGCGGCGGTAGAGCGGCGGCCGGAGACCGAGCGGCGTGCAGACGGCCTCGCAGAGATCAGCGGCAATATAAAAAGGCTGAATCGGCAGGCGGACAACCCGCGCCTTGCGGTGCAACGCCTTGGCGATGATCTGGCCCATTTCAATGATGGAAAGCGGTTCGGCATTGGCGACGATAAGCGCTTCATTCTTGGTCTGCTCCGAAACAGCCGCCAGCAGCATCACCTCTGTCAGATCATCAACATGAACGAGCTGAAACAGACCCTTGCCCTTGCCCAGCATCAGAATGAAACCTCTGTTGACCATCCTGAACATCTTCAGCATCCGTTTCTCACCAGGGCCGATAATAGCGCCCGGGCGAATGATCGTGTAAGGAAAATCCCTGCTGGAGGCAAGCCACTGTTCCGTTTCCAGCTTGGTTTGCTGGTAGCAGTCGCTCGGACTGAAACGGTACTGTTCGTCCGCAGGCTGCTCACCAGGTATATGGCCATGCACACCGACAGTGGAGGTGTAAATGAACCGTTTGAATGCTGGCTGGTTTTGCACAGCCTTGGCCATGAGCTGGGTTGGATGGAGATGGATGCGGCGGCAGTCCTCCTCAGTAGCCTCGCCCGCCCGGAACGCGGTGGCCAAATGGAAAATATATTCTGTCCCGGCGGCAGCCTGACTGATGAGCGCAGGATCAGCAATATCACCCCGGAACCACGTGATGCCCAAGCCGTCCAGCTCGTCAGTTTTTGACGCAGGACGGGCAATGGCATTGATCCGCGCTCCAGCGGCAGCCAGCTTTTTGGTCAGTGCCCTGCCGGTGTAGCCAGTGGCCCCGGTGATCAGCACCTTGGCATCTCGAAACTGCTCGTGCGCCATCTTGTTACAATCTCATAAGAAGGAAGATATCTGCCCGCGAATTGCGGCATTATAGCGCAACCGCATGAACAGTTCAAGCGGGGAAGAGCGATGACCGAAGCTGGCGGACTCAGATTTGCCTGCAAGCAGACCACGCAGCGCGTCATCAGGAGACAAACCTGCTTCTGCGCAGATGATGCGGGAGGCATATCTGCCGAACTGCTCTTCTTCGCCAAGAAAGGGCAACGGGTCAGAACCGCTGATGATTTGAAAACTAAGCCGCTTTGCCTTGCGCATCAGCAGGGGCAGCGGCCAGCCATAAGGCCGCAGACTGACATCGCCGAGCAGGAAATCCTGCGGCGTGAAGCGGCGCAGCAGCTCTTCAATCACCTTGCCGCGCTGGAAAAACCATTTGCCCGGCGACCAAGGCAGCACCGGCACGCCGTTCCGCGCCTGGATTGAGCGAATCAGCTCTGCTGCCGGGGTGCCGTCAGCAAAGAGCTGGTCTGTGCAAAGAGCCAGCACCTCAATCCGCTCCGCCGCAATGATCTGGCGGCCCGGCAGGAGAGTGAGCAATCTGCCGTCGCTTTTGCGCTGGAGGATGAGCTGGCGGCGGTCAGCAGACTGGAGGCTAAAATTATGCGGCAGCTGCTTGCCAGCGCACAGCTGGCCGTAAAAATCGCAGCCTGCGCGTTCCGCCAAGCAGCCGAGGCAGGGAACCTGCGCATCCGCTGCCATCAGCCGGTCAAGCAGACCGGAAAAGGCGCGGTCAAGGTTGTAGCAGGAATAAAGATGCAGGTGGGTGTCGGCAAGGAGCATCGTCACTTTTGCTGCATCAGCTCCAAGGCCGCCTTGATGATCCCGGCAGTGTCAATGCCGGCATCCTTCCACAGCACCTGCTGCGGAGCCTGCTCAATGAAGGCATCTCCGTAGCCGAGCAAGCGCATGGGCAGGGTTAAATGCCGCTCGTGCAGCATCTGCGCGACCGCGCCGCCAAAGCCGCCTTTCTTGGCATTGTCCTCCACAGTCAGCACTCTGCCGCAGCGTTCCGCCCAATGACTGATCAGCTCGCTGTCCAACGGTTTGATGAAGCGGGGGTTGATCACCGCCGCTTCCACACCAAGTTTGGCCAGACCTTCTGCCGCCTGCATCGCCGCATACACCCGATTGCCCAGCGGCAGAATGGCGATGTCGCTGCCCTTACGCAGCAATTCCCCTTTGCCAATGGGAAGCCGCAGCAACTCCTCGTCCATTGGCACGCCTTCGCCGCTGCCGCGCGGATAACGGACAGCGCAAGGACCGTCATGCTGCACTGCGGTGAAGAGCATGTGGCGCAGCTCGTTCTCGTCCTTAGGGGCCATCAAAGTCAAATTGGGAACGCAGCGGAGCAAGGAAATGTCGAACACGCCGTGATGGGTGGGGCCGTCATCGCCGACCACGCCTGCCCGGTCAATGGCGAAAACCACCGGCAGATTGGTCAGGCAGACATCGTGAATAACCTGATCCACGGCCCGCTGGATGAAGCTGGCATAGACCGCGACAACTGGGCGCAGTCCGGCCAAGGCCAGCCCGGCGGCAAAGGTGACAGCATGCTGCTCGGCAATGCCGACATCAAAGAAACGGTCGGGAAAACGCTTGCTGAATTCCAGCAAACCTGTGCCTGCCCGCATGGCGGCGGTGATGCCGGCAATGCGCTGGTCGTTTGCGGCCAGCTCGCAGACCGTCTTGCTGAAAACAGCGGTGTAGGACGGCGGGCCGGACGCAGGAATGGGCCTGCCGTCCTCGACCGAGAACGGGCCGAGACCGTGGTAGTCGCCAGGATTCTTCTCCGCTGGCTCGTAACCCTTGCCCTTGGTGGTCAGCACATGCACCAAGACCGGGCCATGGCTGTTGTCGCGGACATTTTCCAAGGTTTCCAGCAGCACGGGCAGGTCGTGCCCGGGAATCGGGCCGATGTAATCAAACTTGAAAGCCTCGAAGAGCATTCCCGGCGTGAAGAGCACCTTCAGGCCTTCCTCAGACTTGCGCAGGATGCTGAGGATGTTCTCGCCCACCGAGCAGAGCTTCAGCCCCTCCTCTATCTGATCCTTGAGGCGGCGCACCGTCTTCGAGGTCATCTTGCGGCTGAGAAAGCTCGACAGAGCGCCGACATTGGCCGAGATGGACATCTCGTTGTCGTTGAGGATGACGATCAGATTTTTGTGCAGGTCGCCCGCGTGGTTGAGGGCCTCAAAGGCCAGCCCGGCGGTCATCGAGCCGTCGCCGATCACCGCGATGACCTTGCTTTGGTCGCCTTGCAGCTGCTGGGCCGCCGCCAGGCCGAGGGCGAAGGAAATGGAGGTTGAGCTGTGGCCGGTCTCAATGGTGTCGTATTCGCTTTCATCCCGCTTGGGAAAGCCGCTGATGCCCTGATGCTGGCGCAGGGTGTGGAATTTGTCGCGGCGGCCTGTGAGCAGCTTGTGGGCGTAGCACTGGTGGCCAACGTCCCAGATCAGCTTGTCCTGCGGGGTGTTGAAGACATAATGGAGAGCAAGAGTCAGCTCGACCACGCCCAAGCTGGGCGCGAGGTGGCCGCCATTCTCGGCCACAGTGGCGATGATCCGCGCCCGGATTTCCTCGGCGAGCAGCTCCAAGTCGCGGACAGGCAGGCCACGCAGGTCTGCCGGGGAGTCAATGGTTTCGAGCAGGCTGAGTTCGGCTGCGGCTTCCGTCATGGTCGTTTCCTTGGAAAAGGCTGCGGGCGCATATGCCCGGTCGCTCTGCGCACAGTGTGTTCAGTTTCTGTCCGCCGCGCTGAAAGAAACTGCCGCCAAGCCGCCGCCCTCATCGCGCAGGAGCAGGTCAACCCGGCTGCTGGCCTCGGCCAGTTTCTGGCCGCAGAAGGCGGCGAGCTGAACCCCTTCGTCAAACTTCTTCAGGCTCAGGTCCAACGCAAGATTGCCCCGCTCCAGCTCAGCCACAAGCTGCTCCAGTTTGGCCAATGCCTGTTCAAAGGTCTTTTTGCTCATCGTGTGCTCAGATCGGGAATCGGGCGGCGTTTCCTGCTCTCCCTCAAGAATAATGCAGTGTAAACCGGATGCCGCTGGTTTTCAACTGAAGATTCTTCTTTGAAGCCGTCGGACAGGTTTCAATTTGACCAGCCTGCCGCTTCCCACTATAGTTGAAAGCAGCGGGCTGTCCCTGCGGACAGGCGGAGACAGCGCAATTCAATCAGCAACAGACCGGAGCGGAACCATGGCGACTTGGAGCTACGAAGCATTTGCCTCAGCAAATTCAGCAAGAAGCGGCATCACGGAGTTGGAGCGCAAGATGACGGAGCTGCTTGAATCCTTGGGAGCGCGAGCCGAACATGCGAAGACAGCCATGACCAACGTGGTTGGCGGTCCGGCCAGAGCTGTGATCTATTATCCCGACAAAGCCCTTGCCCTGCCGTCGGCAAGCAAAATCGCGGGCTGGAAAAAAGGCGATGCCAACACCATCGCCGATTCCGCCGACACCGAGCGCTACAAGGAAGAGATGTATCAGAGCATAGTCGAAATGCTGAATGCCTTGTCAGACACCCAAGCGGCCCTGAGCAAGATTTCCGCCACCGCTTGCAAGGACGGCTGCGCGACCATCACCATCTGGTATCCGACCGAAATAGCGTGAATCCCGCGCCCTTTCCTTTGGCCGCGTTCACGGACTGGCTGCGAATCGAGCGCGGCTACTCCGAGCGCACGGTGGACAGCTACAGCCGTGATGTGGAAGAGTTTCTCCGCAGTCTCGGCGGCAAGGCGGATATCGCCGCAATCGGCCCGCCGCAGGCGCAGCAGCATATAGCTTCCCTGTACCTGAGCAATTCCGCCGCCTCGGTGGCCCGGAAGATGTCCTCGCTGCGGGCCTTCTTCCGGCACTGTCTCAGACAGGGGCTGCTGGCCGCCGACCCGATGGCCGGGCTGGCCGGGCCGAAGCTGGCCAAGCATATTCCGGTTTATCTGACTGTGGATGAGGTTTTCAGCCTGCTGGAGGAGCCGAAGCCGCAGGACAGCTTCTTCCAGCGCGACCGGGCGGTGATGGAGCTGATCTATGCAACAGGGATGCGCGTCTCGGAAGCGGCGGCGGCTAACGTGGCGGATGTTGACTTTGCGGCGGGGATGATGAAAATCCGGGGCAAGGGCGACAAGGAGCGGCTCGCGCCCTTTGGCACGGCGGCGGAAGATGCCCTGCGGCAGTGGCTGCCCCTACGCGGCCAGCTCATCGCCGCCCGGATCACGCGGGGCGACATGCCGGAGCGGGACGCGCTCTTTCTCAACAGCCGGGGCGCACGCCTGACCGTGCGCAGCATCGAGCGGCAGGTGGCTGCCTACGGCCAGCGAGCGGGCATCAACGTCGAAGTCACTCCCCATGCCCTGCGCCATTCCTTCGCCACCCATCTGCTGGAGATGGGCATGGATCTGCGCATGGTGCAGGAGCTGCTCGGCCATGTCAGCCTTTCAACCACCCAGCGGTACACCCACCTCGACATGGCCCATCTGAGCAAGGTGTATGA